>DASYJJ010000029.1:0-2648 GCA_035996605.1 Rhodanobacteraceae bacterium | reverse complement strand
CGGCAGTAGATCGTCTCGCCGTCATCGCAAAGCACATTCCATCCGGCACCGTCCGGCGTCACCGACTTCACTGCCACGTTACGTTTCAATCTTGTGCCGCTTGCTCGCGCGCGCTGCAGCATCGCATCGTCTAGCCGATAGCGCGACAGCGACAGCGCGCGGAATGGCAGCGCTGAAGTCACGCTGCGACGGGAAGAATAAACGGCCACCTGCTCGATCGGCGGCGCGCCGAGTGCCGACGGATCGACGCCCAACCGCTGCAATTGCGTCTGCGTCTCGACGCTAAGGAATTCGCCGCACACTTTGTGATGCGGCCCAGCTGTCCGTTCGATCAGCACGACGTCGCGACCCAAAGCAGCCAGACCGCAGGCCGTCGCGCTACCGGCTGGCCCGCCGCCGACAATGACGGTCTCGGCCCGCATCATCGCAGCCGCCCGATGGCAAAGCGGAACAGGAACCAGCGCAACCGCACCGCGTCGCCCGCGATGCCGGCTTCGCCTATTCGCGCAAGCCATTCCGTGCGGGTGAGCGATCGCGCCACCGAAATGCGGCCATCATGAATTACTATCGGATGCAGTCGCGTCAGCCTGCCTATGAGAGTGATGAAATAATAAGGCACCGGGTGGCGTTGGAGATCGTAGATCAGCCAGCCTCTGCGCGCCGTCTCCTCCATCCAGCGCAGATATTTCGCGATCATGTCGTCGGACATATGGTGGGTCACCAGGCTGCTGACCACGAAGTCGATCGGCACGGGTGGCGCGAAATCGAAGACGTCCATCACGCAATAGTTGATTTCATCCGCACCGTCGGTGACTGTTTGCGCAATGCGGACGGTCTCGCAGCTGAGGTCAAGCCCAATGAGCCTGATCGTCAAGCCGCGCTTGCGCGCCCAGCGCCGGATCGCCCGCAGCAGATCGCCGTAGCCGCAGCCGACATCGACGAGGGTGAGTGTCGTTTCCTTCGGTGCGTCCTTGGTGGCGCGGCGCAACCAGTCGATCACCGGCCAGTGCCCAAGCATCGCCCCATTGAACCGGGCGAGATCGCGCAGCACGAGCGCCAACTCTTCCGGGCTTGCATCGGCACCGTCGAGCCATTCGGATTCGGCGCTGCGCCGAGACAGATCGCGCGGGGCTTCCTTCGTGCAGGCGAGGGTGCTCATGGCGTCAGGCCGCGGTGTGGAACAGCATGGTCTCTGCGGTCAGTCCGGGTCCGAACGACATCGCGCAGCCGGTGCGCCCGCGCGCACCCAAGCGCAGCAGCTTCTCGATCACAAACATGACGGTCGCGGACGACATGTTGCCATAGTGGCGCAAGACATCGCGCGACACTGCCAGCGCTGTCGGCGGGAGGTCGAGAGCGCGTTCGACCGCGTCGAGCACCGTGCGGCCGCCGGGATGCACCGCCCAAAGATCGATCGAGGCGACGGGCGCACCAGCAAGAATTTCGTTCCCGTGTTCCTGCAAGCTGTCATGGACCGCCGCGGGAACCCCTCCCGACAACACCATGTCGAAGCCGGCTTCGCGGATATTCCAGGTGATCAACTCGCGCGTGTCGGGCACCAGCACCGCGTGGAAGCTGTCGAGGGCGGTGCCGACCGGGTCCGCACTTACGATAGATGCCGCGCAGCCGTCGCCGAACAGAAGGAATGAGAGTACCTGCTCAAGGTCGGTCGTGTCCTTCAAATGCAGAGTGCAAAGCTCGAGGTTGACAATAAGCACTCGCGCGGAAGCCTCGGAGCGAACGATGTGGCGCGCGAGCTTGAGCGCATTCATGGCGGCATAGCAGCCCATGAATCCGATCATGGTACGTTCGATCGTGCTCGGAAGCCTACAGCGCTCGACGAGTTCGAGATCGAGGCCGGGCGCGGAGAAGCCCGTGCAACAGGTTGTCAACAGATGGGTGATGCGGTCGCACTCCGCTCCGAGTTGCAAACGATCGACCGCGGCTTGCGCCAGCGCCGGCGCGTGCTGTTCGAACAGCCGCATGCGCGCCGCCGTGTCGGGGAAATCGCCGCGCGGGTAGAAGCCTTCCGCGTCGAGGCAATCGCCTTCCGGCAGATTGCTCGGCGCGAAACACGAGTAGCGGTGCTCGATCCCCGATTTAGCAGCCATGCGCTCGAATAGCAGCGAATTGCGCCGGTCGTGGCGAAACAGCGACTGTGCGAAGCGGCGAAAGGCATCATGAACGTCGTAGGGCGGCACCGCCGTCGCGACGCGATTAACGTATGCTGTTTGCAAAGGACAATTCTCCGTTCAAGAGAGCGCGGCGCTGCCGCCGCTACGGGTGAGGCACCGCGCGAGAGAGAAGACCGGCCGATTGTGATCAATGCGGCTGGCCCAATGAGACTCATTTCGTTCGCGACGGCGCTTTGGGAGCGGGAACCTTTCGTAGAATCCCACCGGGCTCGACGAGTCCGTCGCTCAACTCTCCGCGAAGTCGCCGATCGATGTGCTCTCAATCGCTCCACCGAAATTGCCTGTGAGTTCATCGCTAGTTGATGTAGTCCCTCACGTGATTGCTAACGCCCGGCGGGTGTTGCGCTGGCATTGGCGTCCTTGCGATGCGCCGCGCGTTCAGACGGTGTTTCCGTGCCATGACAGGAGTTGCCAGCATGGCTGCAGCGATCAGCCCAGCCGACAGAAGCTTAA
>DASYJJ010000028.1:0-11831 GCA_035996605.1 Rhodanobacteraceae bacterium | reverse complement strand
GTCAACGGCGTCGCGGCCGGGTCGGGCGTCGTCAAGGGCGCCTCGATGCGCATGAGCTTCTCGTCGACCTCGCCGATTTCGCGATTGCCATAGAACTGAGTCCGCAGGTATTGCCATGCGCCGCTTGAAGTCGATGCAGGCGAGTCTTCCGCGATCGCGTTGCCGGCGCCGAATGCGAACAGCAGCCCAAGCGACATCGCGAAATCGCGGACGCGCGCACGCGCTTGAGAGAACATCAATGGCTGCGTCGTTTGCATTGTGCCGCATCTTCCTCCGCTGGCCGCTGCTTGTACATGAGTGAGATTCCCTACGCGCGCGCATCTTGCGCAAGATCCGCGCCAGATTTGGCTTTATGACTCGCCGGCACGCGATCTTCTTCGCTGCGAAACAATCCGGGGACCGCTCAACTAGATCAGGCGTGCCGTTCTTAGAAAATCACCGTCCATTGCTATTGTCGGTTCGCTTGGCGAATCCGATACTGAGAGCGGGCGCGGATTCGCGCAGCTGAACGGCCTCGTCGCCCAGAATCGCTGCATTGAAGTAACAAAAGGCTGGCGCTGTCAGGCGCACCCTACACAACACCCGTAACGAGGAGGAATACAGCGTGAATCTTGCGATGAATCCCGCGTGCGCGGCGGCTCGCAGCGTGCTGATCCTGGCTCTGCCGGTCGCGGCGATGGCTGCGCCGAGCTTTCCGATGCAGTTTCCTTCGTCGACGACGCCAAATGTACTGCCGGCTGCGTTGCGCCCTGCGCTCGATCAGGCACTGGCGCGCGATCCGGATGCGACTTGGCTCGAGCAGAAAGTGATCTCGGACGATGGTCAAGCCGATGATCTGTTCGGTTTTCGCGTTCTGGTGTCCGGCAGCACCGCGTTCATCAGTGCGCCGGCGCCGATCTATCGGCCCGGCAAGGTCTACGTGTTCGCGAATTCCGGCGGCACGTGGACGCAAATGCAAACGCTGACTGCGACGCCCGCTTCTCCGCCGCCGCCAAACTGGTCCGACTTTTTCGGCTGGTCGCTTTCGTTGTCCGGCGACACGTTGATCATCGGTGCGCCGTTCATGCTCGACCAGACGCTCGGCCCGATCGGCGCCGCGTACGTATTCACACAGAGCGGCGGCACGTGGACCCAGACCCAGGAACTCACCGCATCCGACGCGTCCGTGACCGATTACTTCGGCTGGGCCGTCGCGCAAAACAACGGCACCGCGCTGATCGGCGCCAACAGCCACAACCGCGGAGCCAACGGTACCGAAGGCGCCGCCTATGTCTTCGTCAATTCAGGCAGCACGTGGACCCAGACTCAAGAGCTCGAGCCGAGCGACGGCACGCCCGGCGACGGTCGGCAGTTCGGCAGCTCAGTCGCGTTCGACGGCACGACGATGCTGATCGGCGCGCCGGGTGCGGACTACAACTCGAATGGAGTCTACATTCCAGGCTCTGCTTACGTGTTCGAGAACACGGGCGGGACGTGGGGCGAAACCGAGATCCTTGCGCCAGACGATGGCGCCGACGGAGATCAGTTCGGCTTTGCCGTGGCGATTGCCGGAACCACGCTGCTCATCGGCGCGCCGGCCGCCGATATCGTCGCGAATATTCATCAGGGCGCTGCGTATGTGTTCGATGGATCGGCCGGCACATTTACCGAGACCGACAAGCTCGTCGCTGCGGACGGCACTTTCTATGATCAGTTCGGCCAATCGGTCGCGATACAAGGCGCCCATGCGCTGATTGGCGGCTGGAGTCACGACGACGATCCGAACCAGCTGCCGCCGCCGCCGAAAGCCGGCGTGGCGTATTTGTACACTGCGTCGCGCGGAGTCTGGAGCCTCTCGAACGAGTTCACGGCGAGCGATGGCACCGACGGCGATTCGTTCGGATGGGATGTCGCCCTCGACGGCACGACGTTGCTGATCGGCTCGCAGGGCACTGTCAGCGGCAATCAGTTTCAGGGCGCCGGGTATTTCTATACGCCGACCGGTCCGCCCATCGCGAACATCAGTCCGCTTTCGATGACCTTCACGCTGACCGTTGGAGCCACCGATTCCGCCCCGCTAACGATCGGCAACAGCGGCGGCACTGCGCTGACCTACGCGATCACCGAAGCGGTTGCGGGCGCTACGAGTGGGCAGGTTCCAGAGTCCGTTGACGGCCCGAGTTTGCTTGACGACTCCATTATTCGAGCCGCCGGAATCAGCGGTGCCGGATGCTCTTCGCCTTCGGACGTGCCATGGCTCAGCGAATCGCCGACCAGCGGATCGGTCGACGCAATTTCGTCGCAGGATGTGACTGTCGCCGTCGACGCCACGGCGCTCGATCCCGGCAATTACTCGGCACTCTTGTGCGTGACCACGAATGACCCGATCAACGGGCTCATCGCCGTGCCGGTCAGTCTCGGCGTGAACCCTAACGACACGATCTTTGCGGACGGTTTCGACGGCGCGCCCTAGCGCGGGCGTTGCTGCAAACCTGCGTTCCCGCGGTGCGAGTCCTCTCTCTCGCATCGTCAGAACGGCGCGGGCGGAACAGGCGGCTTTTTTTCAGCGCAGACGCGCCAATGCGCCTACTCTGCCCGCGCGCCTATCCAGGTGCGACGCGCGACCAAAGATTCGTCAAGCTCGACAAAATCCGCGCGCATGCCGGGCGCGATGCGGCCGCGATCGCGCGCGACGTCGAGAAATTCCGCCGGATACGTCGACGCCATGCGCGCCGCTTCGTCGAGCGCAAGGCCGAGCGATTGCACGGTATTGCGCACTGCGCTGGCCATGTCGAGCGCGGACCCTGCGAGAACGCCATCGACGGTTTCGCAGCGCCCATCGCGACACGTGACGGTCACGCCGCCCAGCATGTATGTGTCGTCATCGGTGCCGACCGGCGGCATCGCGTCGGTGACGAGAATGCATTTCCCGCGCGGTTTCGCCGCGAGCGCAACGCGCAGGTTCGCCGGATGCACGTGGTGTCCGTCGACGATGAACCCGCACCAGCTCTGGGCATCCTCGAGCGCTGCGCCGACGACGCCGGGTTCGCGACTCGCCAGCGGCGTCATCGCGTTGAAGAGATGCGTGAAACCGCAGACGCCCGCATCGAGCGCCGCGCGCGTCTGCGCATAGTTCGCCGCGGTGTGTCCGGCACTGAGGATCACGCCGCGGCGGACCAGCTCGCGAATACTTTCGGTCGGCACGCGTTCGGGCGCGATCGTCAAAATGGTTCTGCCATTCCTCAGCGACGACACCAGCTCGATTTCGCTGGCGTCCGGAACGCGAAATTTCGACGCATCGTGCACGCCGCGTCGCGCCGGCGCGAGATACGGGCCTTCGAGATGAATGCCCAGCACGCCCGGCACGCCTTCATCAATGGCGGCTTCGACTGCGGCAATAGCGGCCCGCATCGTGTCCAGGTCGTCGCTGATCAACGTCGGCAGAAATCCGGTCGTGCCGAAGCGCCGATGCGCGGCGCCGATGCGGCGGATCGTATCGACCGTCGGCGCATCGTTGAACAACACGCCGCCACCGCCGTTGACCTGGCAGTCGATGAAGCCGGGCAACAGAAACGCGCCGCCGAGATCGAGCACATTGACGTCGCGCAGACGAGCGTCTTTCGAATCGGCGATCGCCGCGACGATTCCGCCTTCGACCAGCACGGCGACATCGTCGCGAAAGCCCTCCGCAGTCAAAACGCGCGCGTTGAGGAATGCGCTCGTCATCAAACCGTCTCGGTAACCTTGCTGAGATGCGGCGGCGCATCCGGATTGCGCCCGCGTCGCACCGCGAGCTCGTTGACGGCTGCGTAGAAGCGATGCAGTGCGACGATGGGCGCACAGGCCGGATCGAGCACTGCCGGCAGCGGCAGCACGTCGCTGCCGTCGGCATCGGCTCCGATCGTCCAGACGCGCGCGCCCCGCGCACGGAATTTCGCGGCGACTGCGAGCGTGCTTTCCTTGGTGTCGTCGTCCTGCACGAAAAACACCACCGGAAATCCCGGCCCGACCAGCGTCATTGGCCCGTGCTGCACCTCCGCCGCGCTGAATGCTTCGGCGTGGATGCCGCAGGTTTCCTTGAGCTTGAGCGCGGCTTCCTGCGCGGCGGCGAGTCCAAGGCCGCGGCCGACGACGAAGAGACTACCGGCGTCGGCGAGGCCGTCGATAAGTGTTTGCCAATCCATGTTCGCGCCGGCGTCGAGCGCTGCGGGGACTTTTGCGAGCGCGTTCCGCAACGCGTCGTCGTCCTTCCATTCGGCCGCGAGCTGGACAATCGCCGAGAGCGAACAGAGGAAACTCTTGGTCGCCGCGACGCTGAGCTCCGGCCCCGCGCGCAGCGGAATCACAAAATCCGCTGCGGCGGCCAGCGGCGATTCCTCGACATTGACCATCGCGACGACACGCGCACCGGCACGCCGTGCCGATTCGGCCTGCAGCAACAGGTCGGGACTCTTGCCGGACTGCGAAATCGCAAGGAACAGCGTGTGCGCAAGATCCTGCTCGGCCGCATAGATCGACTGCACGGAAGGCGCCGCGGACATGGTGGCGACGCCGAGTCGCGTCTCGAAAAGATATTTCGCGAAAGTCGCCGCGTTGTCGGAACTGCCGCGCGCGCCGGTTGCGACGAGTCGCGGCGGATTCGCTCGCAAGGAATCTGCGAGCGCGCGGACGCGCCCGATATTCTCGTCGAGCTGGCGTGCGATCGCCGCCGCGGATTCGGCAATCTCGTGATGCATCCGCGTATCTTGCGCGCCGATTTTCTGGGGAACGGGTTCGGGCACTGCGATGATTCTCGCTCGCTTGCTCACGTGGCCGGCAGCCGCACGCGCGCGGTCGAATCGCGGATCACGAGCTGCGGGCTGAAACCGCGATTCGCCCGCGCGACGGTCGGCGCATGCGGCTTCAATTCGGCGATCAGCCGCAACGCGGCGTGGCGCGCGATGTCTTCGGTCGCCTGTTTCGCCGTGGTCAGCGCGGGCCACGACTGTTTGGAGAACGGACTGTCTTCGAATCCGGCGATCGAGAGCTCGTACGGCACATCGATACCGCTCGACTTCGCCGCGGCGAGCACGCCGGCTGCGATTTCGTCGTTCGATCCGAAAATCGCGGTCGGCCGCTCGCGCAGCGCGAACAAACGGCGCGCGCCGCGGAATCCATCGTCGAACGAGTAGTCGCCAGGTATCACCAGCTTCTTGTCGAGCGTGATGCCGTAGTCCTTCAGCGCGCCTTCGTATCCCTTGAAACGCTCCGGACTCGAACGATGCGCTTCGCCTCCCCAGAGAAAGCCGATGCGTTGATGGCCGAGCTGGATCAGGTGCTCGGTGATGTCGTAGGCAGCGTCGCGGTCGTCGACGTACACGCATGGATAGCCGTCGTTCGGATCCTCTGCGGCGGAAATGATGCGCACGAACTTGATGCCGTTGCCGGCCAGATAACGGATGAGATCCATGCGTTCGGACATCGGCGGAGCAAGCACGAGACCCGCAAGCCGCGCGCGGCGCACGAGATCGTGCAGCTCTTCGGCAAGATCGGGCACGGTCGAGTCGCAGGGATGGATCTGGAGTCCGAAGCCCTGATCGCGACACGCGGCGAGCACACCGTTCTGCACGCTGATCACGTAGTACGGATTCGGATTGTCGTAGACGAGGCCAATGGCATACGACATCGCCGTGCGCAGACTGCGCGCGGATTGATCCGGTTCGTACTTCAATTCTTCGATCGCGCGTTGCACGCGATCACGCGTCGGTCCGCGCACGGACGTTTCGTTGTTGATGACGCGCGAGACGGTTTTCAGCGAAACCTTGGCGCGCTGCGCGACGTCTTTGATCGTGGGTCTGTGCACGGAGATTCAGCTAGTCCCGATTCGCTTCAAGCGTAGCGCATCGGAGTTCGACGCTCGCGCCTGGGGCGACATGGAGCGCGCATTTCACCTCTCCCGCTTGCGGGAGAGGTCGCCCGAAGGGCGGGTGAGGGCGAGGCCGGAGTGGAGCGTGTCGTCGGAGATCGCGCTCCGATTGCCCTCACCCCGGCCCTCTCCCGCGAGCGGGAGAGGGGGAAAGGCAGGAGAGAGGGGGCGACGTGTTCGCTCATGCACGGCGCATCCCAGAGTTGTGGCCACGCAGCGCATAGAAAAGAATGTACAGATAACACGGCACCATGATCGCGATGAACACCCACTGGAAGTCGTGATTCTGGCGCAGCACCGCGAACGTCTGCGGAATCACCGCGCCGCCGGCGATGCCCATGATCAAGAGTGCGGATCCCGTTTCGGTGAGCCGACCGAGGCCGGCGATCGCAAGCGGAAAAATTGCCGGCCACATCATCGCGTTGGCGAAACCGAGCGCGGCGACGAATCCGACCGACACATAACCGTGCGTGGCGAACGCGCCGAGCGAAAGTACGACGCCGAGTACCGCCGAAAGCATGAGATAGCGCGACTGCGAGATGAATCGCGGGATCGTCAACAATCCGACGACGTAGCCGATCAGCATTGCCGTCAGAGTGAACGAAGTGAAGAACTTGGTCTGATCCGCCGGCAGATTGAAACTTCGCCCATAAGTACCGATCGCATCGCCGGCCATGACTTCGACGCCGACGTAGACGAAAAGACAAAGCACGCCGAGCCACAGGTGCGGAAAAGCAAAGATGCTGCGCGTATCGCCGGCGCCCTCGCTGCTGCGGTTGGCGTCCGCTGAGTTCACTTCGGGCAGTGGCGATTTTGCGATCCAGATGCCGAGCGCCGCGAGAATCGCCGCCATCACCAGATAGGGCACATGGATGCGCGCAGCGAATGCGTCGAGAAGCGCAGCACGCGATGCCGGATCAGCCGCCTGCACCTGCGCTTTCAAGTCGCCCATGCCGTGCATGACCAGCGCGCCGATCACCAGCGGCGCGAGAATGCCGGCGATCTTGTTGCAGATGCCCATGAATGCGATGCGCTGCGCCGCGCTCTCGATGGGTCCGAGGATGCTGATGTACGGATTCGCCGCGGTCTGCAACAGTGAGAGTCCGGCGCCAATCACGAAGAGACCGGTGAGCGCGCCGGGATACCAGCGTCGCACGACGAACTCGCCGAACACGATCGCCCCGGCGGCCATCACCATGAGTCCGAGCGCCATGCCTTTCTTCATGCCGGTGCGGCGCAGGATCCATGACGAAGGCAATGCGAGAAAGAAGTACGAGAGATAGAAAACCATCAGCACGAGGAACGCGTTCACCGTGTCTAGATCGAACGCGAGCTCGACGAACTGGATCAGCGGCCCGTTGAGCCAGGTCACGAAGCCGAAAATGAAGAACAGAAGGCCGATGATCATCATCGGCGCCCGGTAATCGCGCGCTGGCGACAGGGCGGTAGCGCTGGTCGACATCCAAGACTCCCCTCGTGTCTGGCGTGCGCCGCAATGTCCTGGCGCCACGCGGGATTGTCTGCTTGCTGTCTACGAATATCAACGTTGTCAGAGACCGGCGTCCACACTGCGCCGAAGCGGCCGGCGAGCCGATTGTGCCGTGTTTTAAGCCGTATCCTGCCGGAGCGCTGGCTCGAAGGTTTGTCTGGAATCGGCCGCAGATGCCTGTTCTGACATATTTTTGCAACGCATATTGACAACGTTGTCATCCGGGTTGAGACTCGCCCGCATCGAAACCGGTCGCACGAACCGGGCGGTGGTGGCAGTTCTTGCGGAGAGGGAAGCGTGGGCGGAACGACCAGCCAAGGGGAGCTTGCGCGTGCAAGCGCTGCGTCACTGATCGCGGCCGATGTGGGCGGCACGCACGCACGCGTCGCGCTGCTCGACGCCGGCCCTGGCGGCAGCGAAGATTTCGCCATCCTGCAATACCGCAAATACGCGTGCGCGGACTATCCGAGCCTTGCCGCGATCATCGAAGAATTCCGCTCCGCCGTGCTCGGCGATGAAGTCGATCGCATCGCGCTCGCGATTGCCGGCTACGTGATCGACGACGCCGTCGTCAACATCAATCTGCCGTGGCCGGTTTCGGTATCGGATCTGCGCACGTCGCTCGGCGTCAAGGATCTGGCGATCGTCAACGATTTCGAAGCGGTCGCGCACGCCATCGGCCACGTCGACGGCTCGGGCGCGACACTATTGAGCGGGCCGGCCCAGGCGGCCCTGCCGGGGCCGATGCTTGTCGTCGGCCCCGGCACCGGTCTTGGCGCGGCGCTGCGCATTCCACATGCGCAACGGGCAGTGATTCTCGCCACCGAAGCCGGACAAGCAACGCTCGCCGCGCAGACCGATCTCGAGATCGAGATCCTGCACGAACTGCGCAAGCAGCACGGGCGCGTGCAGATCGAACACGTGCTGTCCGGTACCGGCCTCGCCAATCTCCATCGCGCGATCGCGGCGCTGCGCGGCGCGAAACAACAAGACCGCACACCGGCGGAAATCACCGCCGCCGCAATCGCAGGGAGCGACGCCACCGCCACCGAAACCGTGGCCGTGTTCTGCGGATGGCTCGGCGGCGTGCTCGGCGATCTCGCGCTGTTGTACGGCGCGCAAGGCGGTATCTATCTCGCCGGCGGCGTGTTGCCGCAAATGAAAGAACTCTTGACCGGCAGCACGTTCGTCGAACGCTTTCTCGACAAAGGCGTGATGCGACAGGTGCTCGCGCGCACGCCGGTGCGGCTCGTCGAGCACGCGCAACTCGGCGTGATCGGCGCGGCGAGCTGGTATCTGGGCAGGCACTTGATCAACCCGCGCACACCGCGCGAGCACAGTCACGCGTGACGTACGCAAAGAATTTTGTTTGAGGAGTTTCATCGATGCAGCACCACCATCAGCCGGCAAAGCGATGCGAGGAAGCGCGCGCAAGCCGATACCACCAAAAGAGGGGAGTGTCATGACGTGCCGTAGAACCCTACTGTCAGCAAGCATCCTCGCCGGCTTGAGCTTCGCGGGCGCGCTGTATGCCGAGGAAGCGCCTGCTCCCGCCGCGCAGGCTGGCGCCGTGCAGACACCCGATGGTGCTGCCGCTGCCGCCGGACCCGCCGCCGCGCCCGAGGATGCGACAACATCCAACAGCACGGAAATGGAAACGATCGTCGTGCGCGGCATCCGCGAGAGCCTCAAGCGCTCTCTGCAAACCAAGCGCGACGCCGACGCAATCGTCGATGCGATCACCGCCGAGGACATCGGCAAATTCCCGAGCACGAACGTCGCCGAGGCGATGGCGCAGATTCCGGGCGTCACCATCGACCGGCGTTTCGGTCAGGGCGAGCGCGTCAGCATCAATGGCACCGATCCGAGCCTCAATCTCACGTTCCTCGACGGACACCCGGTTGCGGAGACGACGTGGCTCTACGGCGAACAGCCGAACCGCGGTTTCGACTACACGCTGCTCGCGCCGGAAATCCTCGGCAAGCTCGAAGTCTACAAATCGCCCGAAGCGCGTCTGCCCGAAGGCAGTGTCGGCGGCACCGTGATCATGCACACGCGAGAGCCGCTCGATCTTCCGACCAACACGATCTCGGGTTCCGTCGGCGCGACGTACGGCGATCAGTCCGACTCGACCAAACCGAACGCATCGTTCCTCTACAGCTGGAAGAATCCGGAAAGCACGTTCGGTGCGGCGATTTCGGCCCAGCATTACGAAGAAAAGGTCGATCGCCAGGGCGAAGAGATCTTCGGCTACAGCCCGGTTTCGAGCTTGTCGTCGAGTCCGGCGGTCGCCGCGGGAATCGCAGCCGGCACGCTGAATCCGAACGATCTGATGCCGCAGGAAATCAACGCGGCGTACTTCCAGCAGACGCGCAAGCGTGACAGCGGCACGATCAACCTGCAGTGGAAAGCCAGCGATCAGCTCGAGTTCGAAGCCAAAGGCCTCTACATCCGCGAGAACTTCAACAACTTCAACCAGTCGATGTACGGCTTCACCAGCCAGACGCCGCTCAACATCACGAGCCTGACGCCGGGCGGCAACGGGCTCATCACCGGCGGACATTCGTGCGGCAACGACGATCCGACGTGTCCTGGTCTGGTGGCGAATGGCGGCTCGGGCCCGGTCAACACCTATCTCGACAATCAAGCGCGCACGTCGGTCGTCAAGACGTACGGCATCGATCTCACCGGCACGTATCACGGCGACGGTTGGGGCTTGAGCGGACAGGGCGGCTACAGCAAGTCCGACAATACCGACAACGCGCAGGCGTTCATCGAGCCGTACTACAACGGCGGCTATTCATGGGACATCCGCCGTGGCATCACGTTCGACGATTCCGCTGCGGCGGCAAATCCCGCGAACTGGCACGACGGCGATACGCCCGGCGGCGGTTGGGGCGGCAACTACGGCCAGTGGCCCGCCGAGGCGAAAGACGTCTACGGCCAGGTCGACTGGAGCAAAAACTTCGACAGCTTCGTCAACGAGCTGCTCGTCGGCGTGCGCTACGCCAAGCACGACGAAAGCCGTTCGCTGTTTATCGTCGGCGGCGTGCGCACCGGAAATCTGGCCACGATCGGGTTCAACGGTTACACCGACATCCTCGACGGATTCTCCGGCTTCTCGAACGATCAGCGTCATCATGTCGAAACTTCCTTCAACGACATCATGAACTGGGTGCTCGGAAGTCCGCTCGGCACCTCGCCCGATGCGGCGTCGTTCCTCAACAATACCTACGCGCTGACGCAGGAATCCGACGCGGCCTACGCGCAGGCGAACTTCGGCGGTGACGGCGTGCGCGGCAACTTCGGCGTGCGCTTCGTGCACACCGACATCCAGAGCTCCGGTTACAACTACAGCGGCACTCCGAGCTATCCGCCGCCGGCAGGCACCTACCAGACCGCGGACACGACGCACAACAACACGCTGCCTTCGTTCAATATCGCGTGGGATGTCGCGCCGGATGTGGTGCTGCGCGGAGCAGCGGCGGAAGTCATCGCGTGGGCGCCGTACAACCAGGAAGTGCACAACACGTTCCTCAACGACACCGTGCTGACCGGCTCCGGCGGCAACGCGGGCCTTGATCCGTACAAGTCGGTGAACTTCGATCTTTCGGCGGAATGGTATTTCGCCGAGCAATCCGTGCTGGCCGCGTCGGTGTTCTACAAGAACATCATCAACTACATCACCACCGACTCGCACATCGAGCGCCAGTTCAACACGATCTCGACGACCGATCCGGATACCTACCAGCGCGTGTACGTGCAGGGCGGTCTCGGCAACTGCGACACGCAAGGTTTCTGCGATTACAGCGTGCTGAGGCCGCTCAACGGCGGCAAGGCGACGGTGAAAGGCCTCACGCTGAGTTATCAGCAGCCTTTCGCCGACACCGGGTTCGGCATGTATGCGAACTACACCCTCGCCGATGGTTCGACCAAATCAGGCCAGGATCTGCCGTACAACTCGAAGAACGCCTACAACATCAGCCCGTACTACGAGCAGGGTCCGTTCTCGGCGCGCATCACGTATGGCTGGCGCAGTCACTACCTGGCCGGCGGTTACGTCGCCGGTGCGCCGCCCGCGTCGGTTGACGATTATCGCGAGCTCGATGCGTCGGCCAGCTGGCGCTTCAGCGAAAACTTCTCGCTGAATCTCAACGCGATGAACCTGCTCGACGAGACGTACCTGCAATATCTCGGCGAGAAAGACATGATCGCCGGCAAGTACAAGACCGGCCGCCGCTACATGGCTTCGTTGCATTTCGAGTTCTGACCATCGCCCTCGGCAAGCGATCGGTTGCGGGTCCGGAGTTGTTTTCCGGACCCGTTGTTTTTTCGGGATAAGATCGGGCATGCAAGGCAAGGACGAATCCGCGCGCAAAGTAACCGAGGGTCGTATCGGTCGATTTCTTCGCGCCGTCGTGTTGATGCTGTTCGGCACGTTGCTACTTTCCGCATGCC
>DASYJJ010000027.1:0-1573 GCA_035996605.1 Rhodanobacteraceae bacterium | reverse complement strand
AGTTTGGCGATGCGTCGCTTCTCGACATGAACGCGTTGCACAAGTCGTGGTACGACTGGACGATGAAGAACGGACCCAAACCCGAATTCCTCAAGGACAAAGTCGCGTTCTATGTCGTCGGTGAAGAAGCCTGGCGTTACGCGCCGACGCTCGACGCGGTGACCGCGCGCACAGAGACGTGGTATCTCGATTCCACCGACGGCCGCGCCAACGACGTGTTCGCTTCGGGTTCGCTGGAGAAGGACAAACCGAGCGGCCGAAAGCCGGACCGCTACGTCTACGATCCGACGGATGTCTCGTCGGCCGAGTGGGACACGGTCGACGTTCCGAACGGGCTGACCGATCAGCGCGGAATGCTCAATTCGTCCGGAAAAATTCTGGTCTATCACACGCCTCGGTTCGCCGCTGACACCGACCTTGCCGGTTTCTTCAAGGTGTCGGCGTGGATTGCGCTGGACCAGCCGGATACCGATTTCACCGCCTCGGTCAGCGAGATCAAGACCGACGGCAGCAGCGTGGCGCTTTCCGACGACATGCTGCGCGCCCGTTACCGAAAGAGTTTCCGTGCCCCGCAACTGGCCAAGCCCGGCGAAATCGAACGTTACGACTTCGATCATTTCACGTTTGCAGCGCGACGCATCGCGAAAGGGAGCCGGCTGCGCCTCGTCATCGCGCCGTTGAATTCGCTGTGGAGCGAAAAGAACTACAACAGCGGTGGAGCGGTCGCGACAGAATCCGGCAAGGACGCGCGCAAGGTCACCGTGACGCTCTATCACGACGCAGCGCATCCGAGCGCGCTGTATGCGCCGATCGCCGCGGCGAGCACGGTGCACGCGAAATGAGCATCCTCGAAGCTGCGATGCGATCGCCGCTTGCATTGGTCACGTGCGCGGCGCATTGCGCGCGCGTTGCTTGTCCTTCAAGTTAGACAGAGAGTCCGCGGCGCATGGAAGAACGCGACCTGATCGTCCTCGGCGCCGGTTCCGGTGGAATCGCGATCGCGTTGCGCGCCGCGCAGCACGGTGCCCGCGTCGCAGTGCTGGAGCCGAATGCGCTTGGCGGCACTTGCGTCAACGTCGGCTGCGTTCCGAAAAAGATCATGTGGATCGCCGCGGAACTCGCCGAGGCGCAATTGTTCGCACGCGAAGTCGGTTTTGCGACGACGCCTGGCGCACTCGATTGGGTCGAGTATGTGCGCCGTCGCCAGGCCTACATCGAAGATATCCACGAAAGCTACCGGCGCAGGTTTGATCTTTTCGACGTCGAAATAATCAGCGAATACGGTCGCTTCGTCACGCCAGATCGCGTCGCCGCCGGCAAGCGCGAGATCATCGGCAAGCACATCGTGATCGCGACCGGCGGTCGACCGCGGCGGCTTGCGATTCCCGGCGGTGATCTCGGCATCGACTCGGACGGATTCTTTGCGCTGCGCGCATTGCCGCGCCGCGTTGCGATCGTCGGTGGCGGATACATTGCCGTCGAGCTCGCCGGTGTCCTGCACGCGCTCGGCGCTTCGGTCAGCGTATTCGTGCGCGGAGAAACTTTGCTTCGAGGGTTCGACGCGGAGACTACC
>DASYJJ010000026.1:0-8390 GCA_035996605.1 Rhodanobacteraceae bacterium | reverse complement strand
TTCCGCGTCACCGGGCACGAGGTCCATCAAGAACTCGCTGGTCAATCAGTTCGCAGTCTGGTGGCCGATGGACGCGGAGGAGTGCTCGCAATTGTTGGCGGGCACTCGCTCTGTCGACGATCTTCCGCCGGCAAATGGACTGAGATGGCAAGAAGCGACTTCGATCTTTCGTGCTGCGTATCCATCGGCGACGTCGTGTTTGTCGGAACCGACGACGCAGGCATCGTACGCGTCGGTCCTGACGGCACGCAGCAACGTTTGACGGGTTTCGACGCCGTGCCGGGCCGCGACAAATGGTATGCAGGAGCCGCGATCGTCGACGGCAAGCTGGTTGGACCACCGCTCGGAATTCGTTCGATGGCGGCGACATGCAACGGTGCCGTGCTTCTGGCCAACGTGCACGTGGGCGGAATTCCGCGATCAAGCGATGGCGGCCTGACTTGGCGGCCGACGATCGATATCGACAGCGATGTTCATCAGGTGTGTGCGCATCCAACGCGGCCCGAAATCGTGATAGCGGCGGCGGGCGCGGGCTTTTGCATGAGTCGCGATGCTGGAGCGACATGGACGATCGAACAGCGAGGACTTCACGCTCATCATTGCTCTGCTGTTGCTTTTGGGACAAACGATATTTTCGTTTCGGCATCCACGGATCCTTTTGCGGCGCAAGGCGCGGTTTATCGTCGCCCGATCGACAGCAACGCTCCACTGCAACCCTTGGGCGCAGGCATGCCGAAATGGACCGACGGAAGAGTCGATACCGACTGCATCGCGACCCGAGATTCAGTCGTCGCATTGATCGACGGGTCGGGACGCCTCTACGTGTCGCAGGACGACGGTGTCACCTGGTCGTGTTCGTCTGATCGTGTGGATGTTCCAAGCGGGCTTCACCTCTGTTGAAGTCGTCGCGTCAGTAATTGGCCGAACGCTGGGATCGGCCGACCCGGACCAGCTACACTCCCGCGGCCCCGTTTGACGTGAGTGCGCGTGGACGGATTGCTCGACCGCCTCAGGCAACGCAAGATCGTCCAGTGGGCGCTGGCCTACCTTGCCGGCGCGTTCGCGCTGTTGCAGGCGGTCGACATCATTGGGCAGCGCTTCGGTTGGCCGGACACGATCGTGCGCGTGCTCATCGTCGTGCTGGCGGTCGGTTTCTTCGCGGCGCTGGTTCTCGCCTGGTATCACGGCGAACGCGGCGAGCAGCGCATCAGTGGCATCGAAGTTTCGCTGCTCGCGCTGCTGCTCGCGATCGGCGGCGGCATCCTCTGGCGCGTCGCCGTGTCGGGGCATGCGGGCGACGCGTCGGTTTCGTCGGGCGCGGCCTCGTCGCTCGGTGCCGCATCGACCGCGGTGCTGCCGTTCGTCAACATGTCGGCGGACAAAGCCAACGAATATTTCTCCGACGGCATGACCGAGACGCTGCTGAACCGTCTCGCGCAAGTACCGGAGCTGAAGGTCGCAGCGCGCACGTCGTCGTTCTCATTCAAGGGCACCAACACCGACATGCGCAAGATCGGCGCCGCGCTCGGCGTCGCGAGCCTCGTCGAAGGCAGCGTCCAGCAGTCGGGCGACACGCTGCGCATCACCGCGCAGCTGATCCGCGCCGCCGACGGCACGCACCTCTGGTCGCGCAACTACGATCGCAAGGCGGCCGATCTTTTCGCTATCCAGGACGAGATCGCCACGGCGGTCACCGAAGCGTTGATCGGCGAGCTCCTGCCGAAGACGAAGGCGATCCTCGCCAAGGGCGGTACCAAGGACCTCGCCGCCTACGACGCCTACACGCGCGGCCTGCAGCAGATCGCGATCAATTCGATTCCTTCGATCCAGAAGGCCGAGGCGCTGATGAAGCAGGCGCTGGCGCTCGACCCGAACTATGTGGACGCGATGGTCGGTCTCGTGCGGTCGGAGCTCACGCTGACGCGCACCGGCGCGATCGTGCCGGCGGAGTTCCGCGCGCGTGCCGTGCCGGTGCTCGAACGTATCGAAGCGATCGATCCTGAAAACGCGTCGGCGCTCGTGGTGCGCGGCGAGATCGCGGACCAGCTCGGCGAGCATGAAGAGGCCGTCCGCCTCGCAAGCCGAGCAGCGGCCGAGGCGCCCGGCGTGGCGTGGGTGCAGGTGATCCTCGCGACGATCTACGCCAAGCAGGGCGACAACGAGGCGATGGTACCGGCGCTCGATCAGGCCCTCGCGCTGAATCCGCTCGACAACAACGTCGTGCGCTTTCGCGCCTCGGCGCTGCGTCAGACAGGGCGTATCGACGAAGCGCGTGCCGGCGTGCTGCGTGCGATGGAGCTCGATCCGAAGAACAGCTCCAACTACTGGGAGCTCAGCCTCAACGACTACGCGCACGGCGATCTGGTCGGCGCGATCGTCAACAGCGGCAAAGGCTACGCGATGGATCCCGACGATTCGGAATCGCCCGCCGTATCGGCGCTGTTCCTCGGCGAGATCGGCGAGATCGAAGCGGCAGGGGCGTGGTTGACCGAATCCGAGCGGCTCGCGCCCGGCAACATTCACGCGGCAAGCGCGGCGGTGTCGGTCGCCTACGATCGCGGCGACATGCAGGCGGCGATGGCCGGCGCGCTGCGCCTCGTGACGCGCCGAGACGAGGAGCGCCACGACTTCTGGCGCAACGCGATGACAACCGGTTGCCTCGCGGCGCGCGAGCTCGGCCGCGCCGCCGAATTTCGCGCTGCGATGGAAACCGCCGATGCTGTCCCGCGCGACTTCTCGCCGGCCGGATTCGCCGCGTGGGTCGGCACGAAAGCATCGCCGAAGGTGCGCCTGCGTCAACTGGCGGGAATACGACGCTGCACATACGACGAAAGCGCCGCCGATGCGCCGCGTCGCGAGCAACTGGTCGCGCTGATGTCGGCAACTTTCGGCAGCGCCTGGGAATCCAGCGACGAGTGGCGCGGTTTCGCCGCGGAGCTTCGCAACGATCGAGAAGCGATCATCGCCAGCTTCGTCCCACCGCAGCAGACGACCGCCGCCGATTTGCCGGTGCGCGCCGGATCGGCGCGTCCGCTCGGCATCGCCGACGACGCGCGTGTCGCCACACATCTCGCCGAGCAGCGCACCGAGATCGAACGCATGCGCGCGGCGTTGCCGGCCGCGTTGGCGAAGGAAGGTGTGCCGCTGCAGCCGTCGCCGTCTCGCCCGGTCGGCGCGACGCCGGCGAAACCGGCCGGCGGACCCGAATGATCCGAACTTCGTTCGACGGATAAGCAGCTTGCAGAGTGCGTTCGACCCGCCGTCCCTGGCAGATTTTCGTTGCGCCCGCGTGCGCTAAGCCAGATGCGCAAGCGCCTTCACGCCATTCCAGAGAATCTGGATGCCGATGCACAGGAGAATGAACGCAGACAAGCGCACGACGACATTGGTCCCGCCGCGCCCGAGCGCAGATACGATCCTCGGCGCAAACCGATAACAGAGATACACCGTCACCGCCATCGCCGCGAGGCTTGCGACCGCTGCGGCGGAAGCCACGAAGAATTGTTCCAGATCCGAAGTCGTTGGGCGCTGGCTGCCGAGCGTGATCGCGACCGATATCGATCCCGGCCCGACCGTGAGCGGCATCGTCAGCGGATAGAACGTGTCGGGATCGTCCGCGTGCTGCGACGCGTGGCCTTCATCCGGCAGCGACGCCGAGTTGAGAAGTTTCCAACCGAACGCCGTCACGACGAGTCCGCCGGCCACGCGCACGATCGGAAGACTCACGCCGAAGAATTCCAGCACATGCGAGCCAATGAATAACGAGCCGAGCAGCAGAAGAAAACTGTTGATGGCAATCTGGCGCGAGATGCGTTCGCGCTCGTCGTTCGTGTAGGACTCCGTAAGCCCGAGAAAAATCGGCGCGCTGCCGAATGGATTCACCAGTGGAAAGAGCGCGGCGTAGACCAGCAGGAACGTATTGACGAAGACATTCATCGACCCCTCCCGCGCTCCTAAAAATCTCCTCTCCCGCGTGCGGGAGAGGGCCAGGGTGAGGGAAAGCTCGGTGCAACCCCCACTCTTTTGATTTCCGTGCGAAATACTCCCAGGCGCCCGCAACGACACAACGCCCGCTCGCCGTATCAACGCCAGCTTTCCCTTTTACCAAAAAGCACGCCGATCCGTTTGCCAAAGGGAAAACGCGCATCGCGATTTCGCCCCCAGCACGTGCCGCCGCTACGTCGCTGTCGGCGGCCCGAACCAAGTGGTTAGCGCGCCAACCAGCCCGACCTGAGTTAGTTCTCCCACCCAGGCCACATATCCATCAGGCCTAATCAACACGGCCTTCGGCGCAGCTACTGATCCGATCGCCGGAAGTTCCCACGCATCCGCGTATTCGGCATCGATCAACCGAACGCGATCCGCCCAAGGAGTGATGTCGAACCCGCCGCGCTCACCGAAGTTGATCAGCACGGGCCGCGCATCGTGCAACAAAGTGAAGACGCGAACCGGCCCGTCGGAAGTGACGATGTCGAGATCAGGCATGCGCCGCCCGAGCAGCCGATGGCCTTCGCCGAGGTCGTAATGGATGTCGAGTCCCGACATCCGCGCAGCGAAACGCTTGCGCGGTTCATCCATCGCGAGGAGCTCTGACATGATGCCGCGCACAGCGTCCGTGCGGTCATCCGTGCGCTGCAGTGCGACCTGCGCCATCGTGTCGCGCAGCACGCGCGCGGCGACCGGATGGCGCTCCGCGTGGTAGGTGTCGAGCAGGCTTTCCGGCGATGTCCGCTTGACCACCTGCGCCAGCTTCCAGCCGAGGTTCACCGCATCCTGCACACCGGTGTTGAGGCCCTGTCCGCCCACCGGCGAATGCACGTGCGCGGCGTCGCCGGCGAGCAGCACGCGCCCGTTGCGATAAGTCGCGGCCTGCCGCGTCACGTCGGTGAATCTCGAAATCAACGTCGGGCTGTGCACGCCGTAGTCGGTGCCGCAGACGGCGATGAGCGCCGCTTTGAGATCATCCAGCGTCGGTTCGCCAGCCGCGCCGACGTGCTGCTCGGGCACCATGACCCGTATCGGCCCGCTGTCCTTGTAGATGACTTCGCCGTTGCGGATTTCGTACTCCAGCTTGCCGAAGCCATGCGTGCCCAACGCAGTGCGGTGAACGCCCAATGGCGGCTGCTCGGTCATCTCCACCGTGGCGATCATGTTGCTCATCGTCGGATCCCAACCGGAAAACGCGATGCCTGCCGCCTTGCGGATGAGACTGCGTCCTCCGTCGCACCCGACGAAATATTCCGCGCGGAACGAAGTGCCATCGGCAAGCTCGACGTCAACGCCGGTGTCGTCCTGCACGAAACCCGTCACCTCCCGTCCGCGATAGATCGGCACCGCGAACTCGCCCACCCATCCAGCCAGGATGCGCTCGATGTGGTTCTGCCAGAGGCCGAGCCCATAAGGGTGACGCGTCGGGAAGTCGCCGATGTCGAACTTGACCGACGCGAACCCAGCGACCTGCGCCCTTTGTCCTTCCACCAGAAATCGATCTGCGATGCCGCGCTGATCGAGCGCCTCGATCGTGCGTGCGTGCAGGCCGCCTGCGCGCGCGCCGGCGAGATCCTGATTCGCACGACGCTCGACGATGGCGACATCGACACCCGCCAACGCCAACTCGCCCGCGAGCATCAATCCCGTCGGACCGCCGCCCGCGATCAAAACTGAATGTTCGGTCATGCGCGTACCTCCGCGTTGAGAGGTCGGCGATGCTGCACCACGAGGCCGGGCTTACTGCAAGCCCGAGGCGCGCTATAATCTGAAATGGGAAGAGGCTGGTGGTTGCCGTTCCCCTCGCTCGTCCGCCATGACGGACAACTTCCTCGCGAAGCAGCGCGCCGCCGCAGCGGCCCACTCCGTTTCATTCCACGATTCGTGAAGCCCGTCCGAGCCTGCTCGCGCGCGTCGTGAAGTGCACGGGTCTGATGTCTAACGACCCGCAAATAGCAGGTACTTGCTGCCCATAACGACATTCGTTATAGTCCGGCTGTGATCCGGAATTTCGTCGACGAGGAAGCCGAAAGCATCTGGACTGGCTTCGCTTCGCGGCGCCTGCCCGCCGATATTCAGTCGGTCGCGCGTCGCAAGCTGCGCATGCTCAATAGTTCCGAGACGATCGACGACTTGCGTGTTCCGCCTGGCAATCGACTCGAAGTACTGAAAGGCAACCGCAAAGGCCAGCACAGCATCCGGATCAACGATCAATGGCGCATCTGCTTCCGCTGGCGCGAAGGGCGATGTGCACGATGTCGAGATCGTCGACTACCACTGACAACGAAATCGGATCATGAAGAACCTGCCCAACATCCACCCCGGCGAAGTACTGCTCGAGGAATTCCTCGTCCCGATGAACATCAGCCAGAACGCGCTGGCTCGCGCGGCTGGTGTTCCGCCTCGGCGCATCAACGAGATCGTGCTCGGCAAGCGTGGCGTGACGGCGGATACGGCCGTGCGACTCGCCGCCGCATTGGGTACGAGCGAGCGATTCTGGCTGGGACTGCAGGCCGACTACGATCTGGAAGAAGCCCATCGCAAGCTTGGCAAAGCGGTCGCGCGCATCGAACGGATTGCGGCGTAAACGCGTGCGCGCGGGCGGCGGAGTATCATGTCCGGCGAGCCGGAGAGTGAACCATGCTGCAAACGTATACCGCCGTTGTGAAACACGACGAAGGAACCTGGATCGGCTGGATCGAGGAAGTGCCCGGCGTCAATTGTCAGGAAGCCACGCGCGATGCGTTGCTCGAATCACTGCGCGTGACGCTCGCGGAAGCCATCGAATTCAATCGCGCCGAAGCGATTGGCGCAGCCGGCAAGGGCTACGAAGAGCTGCCTATCGCCGTATGAAGCGCCGCGATTTGCTGGCCCACCTTGTGGCGCACGGTTGTCAATTGTTGCGCGAAGGTGCGAGCCATTCGTGGTGGTGACATACCGAATCGCGAAGACGCAGCGCGGTGCCTCGGCACAACGAGATCAACAATCACCTCGCTCGGAAAGTCTGCCGCGATCTCGGCATAGCCGAGCCGACGCGATTCTGACAAGGGCGCTTACCCCCATCCGATGCGCTACGCAGACGGCCAAACGATCGAACCGGGGGATATCGTTCAGATCGACGGGCGATACCGCGGTCGTGTCATCGCATCGATGGACACGAATAGGTATTTGCCCGGAAAGGAATATTGGGGTCAGCTTTCCGAAGGCATCATGGTCGATACCGACTTCGGCGGACTTGTTCACTACACGACGGAAGTCACTGATGACCTCGTGCTGCTTGAGCGTCCCGTGACGGCGCAGGCCACAAATGAGCCTCAGCCCAACGATTAAGGCTTCGTCTTCACGATCCTCAGCCTGCGCGGCTTGGTGAGGCCAAGCCGTCGCAGCGTGATATCGCCGCGCTGATCGGTTGAGAGGAACGCAGTCGCGCCGATCGGGAAGCCGATCGCTTTCAGCCATTCGCCGCGGAGGACCAGCATCGGCACGTCGACCGTCGTGCGCTCGATCGTGACTTTCGATGCGAAGACGCGCTGGATCGGTTCGGCAATCGGCGAAGACGCCGGCTTTGCGCTGCGCGGGCGCGACGCGCGCGAGGCGGTGCGGGATTTCTTGGCCACAGGTGGCTCCTTTGCGAAGTCACCTTTTCAGCGGTGGGTGACGGACCGCGCAGGTTGGCGGACCGGCAATACGGAACCGGCGAGCCCGAAGGGCTCCCTGCGCGATCCGCCGTAGTCGGCGCGGATTGCGCGACGCGACGCCTACGGCGAAGCCGAGGGTTGCGTAGTCCGTATTGCTAGGGCCGCCAAGCCCTATCGCGTTCGAGCGACTGCGCGAGTCTAAATCAAGCCAACAAAAAATGCCGGCGGCTCGGACCGCACTGGAGTGCCCCGTCAGAAGCGCGAAAAAGGTGCATTAAGAGCAAAAAATGCTTCTAATGTTCTGTCGATACGCCGTTCTAACTTGTGCGAGCGAGTGTCATGCAGATTGCGCGCGTAAAGATCGAGAATTTTAGATCCGTTCGGGATCTGAGCGTTTCCTTAGGGAAGACAACAGTCTTCATTGGGGCGAACAACGCTGGCAAAACCGCCATCCTCGATGCTGTAAGAATCGTGCTTACTAGACGGTGGGGACAGCGGGGGACAGGTTTTACGGAGAACGATGTTCATCGTCTCCAGCCTGACAGCGATCCGAGAACATCGCCACCCGTGCGCATAACGCTCTTCATGGAAGAATTGGTCGTTAGCGAATGGGACCAAGACATGGTCGCGACACTCGACGACATCGTTACGCTACTGCCCGATGGTCGAAATGTGCTCACTGTGCGTGTGACGTGTGCATGGGATGAAGAAAAAGAAGCATTCGACCCGGTGTGGCAGTTCTTGGACTCAAACGGAGCGGCGCTC
>DASYJJ010000025.1:0-11686 GCA_035996605.1 Rhodanobacteraceae bacterium | reverse complement strand
GTCGATGGGATGCCCGAGCAGGTCTATCAGTCGCTCTGCGCGCAGGTGCCGTATCCCTCGCGCCTGGGCAAGCCCGAGGAATACGCGGACACGGTCGCGTTCATCCTGCAAAACCGATATCTCAATGGCGAGACGATTCGTATCGACGGAGCGATTCGACTCGCGCCGAAATAGAGTCGCGCTGAATAGAGCCGCGCTGGAATGGGTGAGTCGCGCGCCGCCGTTATTCGCGGCGCGGCTTTGCGGGATTCCGCGCTCGTGCGGTCGGCGGCGCGGACGCAGACAAGCGACGCGTCGCGATGTCGAGCGCCTGCGTGCCCGGGATGTGCTTCCTGCCCCAGCGCACGAGCGCAAGCAGGACATCGCCCATGTCCCTGCCCTTCGCGGTCAGCGCGTAGGTAAAGCGCACCGGCCGCTGCTGGTATGCGGATTTTTCGATGACGCCCGCATCATCGAGGCGGCGCAGGCGGTCGGCGAGGATGTTGGTCGGAATGTGCTCGTCGCATTCGAGCAGCTCGCTGTAGGTCTTCTTGCCTTGCAACAGGTCGCGGATCACCAGCAACGACCACTTGTCGCCGACGATGTCGAGCGTGGAAGCGACGGCGCAGTTGGAGCGCGCGAACTCGTATGCCTTGGTGGTCGGGCTCATGGTTCTCATTGTCCTCCTGTCACTTGCAAATTGCAAGTCATGGTGCTAGCGTTCCATTCGCTTGCAAATAGCAAGTTACTTGGAGAACCGAGATGTCCAACGCGATACCTTCAACCCAACCGCACTCGCCCGCGCTCAATGCGGGCATTCCCGGCGCGATCGTGCTGGCAGCATGGCTGCTCGCGGTCCTGATCCTCGGCTCGCACGGCGCGTTCGCGGGCGCGCCCGGCTCGCCGCCGATCGCGCTGCTGGTTGCGTTCGTGGCGCCGATCGGCACGTTCCTGATCGCGCTTCGCGCCTCGACCGCTTTCCGTACGTTCGTCCTGAACTTCGATCCGCGTCTGCTGGTCGCGATGCAAGCCTGGCGCTTCGGCGGATTCGCGTTCATTTCGTTGTACGTGCACGGCATCTTGCCCGGCTACTTCGCATGGCCCGCGGGTCTGGGCGACATGGCGATCGGCTTCGCTGCGCCGTGGATGCTCTCCGGTTTGATGGAGTCGCGCACATTCGCATCGAGCCGCAGATTCATTGCATGGAATTTGCTCGGGCTCTTGGACCTCGCCGTCGCCATGAGCCTGGGCGCGATCGGCTCGTTCCTGATCGCGGGCGGCCCGGGAACGGTCACCACGGCTCCGATGGCCGAGCTGCCGCTGGTGCTGATCCCGGTTTACCTGGTGCCGCTCTTCATCATGATGCACGTCACCGCGCTGGCGCAGGCCAGCACGCGTACCGCATGAGAGGCATGCGCAGCCGGCGCGTGCGGCCGCGAGCTGCACGCGCCGGTGGTCGGATTGCCTCTGCGCGAACGTGGATTCGGTAACAACCCACGCGATCGCTACAATATGCCGAAGCGTTGGAGAACGAGTCGAAGATGCGAGCCTATGAAATCAAGCGCGGCAACGTCGTCGAGCACGACGGCAAGGTCTGGCAGATCCGCGACATCGAACGCAGCTCGCCGCAGGGCCGCGGCGGCAACGTCACCTACCGCTTCATCATGTACGGCGTGCCGGGCGGACAGAAACTCGACGTTTCGCTGCGCGCCGAAGACGAGCTCAAGGAAACCGAGCTCACGCGCCGCGCCGTCACGTATTCCTATAAGGACGGTGATGCGTATGTGTTCATGGACAGCGAGGACTACGCGCAATATGTCCTCGCCGCGGCGGTGATCGGCGACGGCGCCGGCTACATCGCCGAGGGCATCGAAGGTTGCTACGTGCAGCTGATCGAAGACGCACCCGTTGCACTGCAACTGCCGCCAACCGTCGCGCTCGAAGTCATCGAAACCGCTCCGGAACTCAAGGGCGCGACGGCGACCAAGCGGCCAAAGCCGGCGAAGCTCACGACCGGCATCGAAATCCAGGTGCCCGAATACATCAGGAGCGGCGAGCGGATACTCGTCAACACGACGACCGGCGAATTCTCCGGCCGCGCCTGAACGCGGCGCACGAACGTCGCGTGCTCGCGTATGCACGCACGAAGCCGAATCCTTTGACGCGCCGCAACGCTGCGCAACGGCGCTTGTGCGCGCCCGGGCCGTGGGTTAACTTGACCCGCGATCGCGCGGTACGCCGTGCGTTTGCGACAACACGAGCTCCTTCGACCGGGTCGAGGGGTCATGCGTCCCGGGGACGGGTCGTGCATGGAGCGGAAGTGCATTCGCCGCTCCGCAAGAATCGGGACCGGCATTTGCCCGGCCCGGCGATCCGAAACGTCCTGGACGGACCGCATCGGAACTCTTTTGCGAGGGGAACTCGATGTACAAGAATCTTTTCGCCGTCCAGCCCGTGCATGCGACGCCGCACGTCGACGCAGGCGAGCATGTCCAGGGCCCGCTCACCGGCGAAATCCCGCTCAAGCGCGCGCTGACCGCAAAACATCTGGTGATGCTCGGCATCGGCGCCGTGATCGGGGCTGGTATCTTCGTATTGACCGGTCAGGCCGCCGCCGTGCACGCAGGCCCGGCCGTCGTTCTCAGTTTTGTGGGGGCCGGCATCGCCTGCACGTTCGCCGGGCTGTGTTACGCGGAGTTCGCCTCGATGCTGCCGGTTTCAGGCAGCGCGTATTCGTATTCGTATGCAACGCTGGGCGAATTCGTGGCCTGGTTCATCGGCTGGATGCTGGTACTTGAATATCTTTTCGCGGCATCGACCGTCGCGGTCGGCTGGTCGGGTTACCTCAACAGCATGCTTACCTCGTTCGGCGTCGGCCTGCCCGCAGCGATCTCGACGGCGCCTCTGACGCTGATGGACGGGTCGTTCCATGCCACCGGCGCGTTCATCAACTTGCCCGCCGTCCTCATCGTCGGCGCGATCAGTTGCCTGTGCTACGTCGGCATCACGCAATCGGCGTCGGTCAACGCGGTCATCGTCGCGATCAAGCTGGTGGTGATCCTGCTGTTCGTCGCGTTCAGCCTTCAATACGTCAATGCCGCGAACTGGATGCCGTTCATTCCGCCGGCGCAGGGTGACGGCCATTTCGGCTGGGACGGCGTCGCCCGCGGCGCCTCGGTCGTGTTCTTCGCGTACATCGGTTTCGATGCGGTATCGACGGCGGCGCAGGAATGCAAGAACCCGCAGCGCGACATGCCGATCGGCATCCTCGGCTCGCTCGCCATCTGTACCGTGCTCTACATCATCGTCTCGGCGGTGCTTACCGGCATGTTGCCGTACCTTCAGCTCAACACGCCGCAGCCGGTCGCGACCGCGCTCGAGGCGTATCCGAGCCTCGCATGGCTCAAGCTCATCGTCGAGATCGGCGCGATCGCGGGTCTTTCTTCGGTGATTCTAGTCATGTTGATGGGACAGCCGCGCATCTTCTACACGATGTCGCGCGACGGCCTGCTGCCGCCGTTGTTCGGGCGCGTGCATCCCAAGTTCCAGACACCGTACATGGGCACGATCATCGTTGGCGTGGTCGCGGCCGTGCTTGGCGGCCTCTTCCCGATCGGCGTGCTCGGCGATCTCGTCTCGATGGGCACGCTGCTCGCGTTCGCGACCGTCTGCGTCGGCGTGCTCGTGCTGCGCTATACGCGTCCGGACCTGCCGCGTCCGTTCCGCGTGCCGATGGTGTGGGTGATCTGTCCGCTCGGCGCGCTCTGCTGCCTGGCTCTGTTCGGTCGCTCGTTCGTCGACAACTGGAAGTGGATGAGCGTCTGGATCGCGATCGGCCTGCTCGTCTATTTCTGCTACGGCTACCAGCACAGCAAGCTCCGCGCGACGAAGTGAGCGGTTGGTACCGAGCGCATTGAAATGATCCCAAGCCGGCGCCCGTTGCGCCGGCTTTTTTCTCCCGAGTCGAGCGACGACGCCGGCATTCCGCGGAAACCCAGATGATCGATCAGCTCCTCGCGAAGAAGACCGATTTTTCCGACGCGGACGCCAGCGAAGGCCCTTGCCTCAAGCGTACGCTCGGACCTTGGGGCTTGACCGCTCTGGGCATCGGCGCCGTGATCGGCGGCGGCATCTTCGTGATCACCGGACAAGCTGCGGCCGAGCACGCGGGGCCGGCGATCGTGCTGTGCTTCGTGATCGCCGCGTTCTGCTGCAGCTTCACGGCACTCTGCTACGCCGAGTTCGCGACGCTGATTCCGATGTCCGGCAGCTCGTATTCCTACGCGTACGCAACGCTCGGCGAACTCGTCGCCTGGTTCATCGGCTGGAACATGGTGCTCGAATACGGCGTGTCCGCATCGGCCGTCGCGGTCAGCTGGACCGGCTATTTCACCAGCCTGCTCGATCACTTCGGCGTGCATCTTCCGGAAGCACTGACGAACGCCCCGCTCGCGTTCATGGACAACCACCTCGTCGTCACCGGCGCATGGTTCAACCTGCCGGCGGTTGCGATCGTGCTCGCGTTGACCTGGGTCTGCTACGTCGGCATCAAGGAATCGAGCGGCGCGAATCTCGCGATGGTGATTCTCAAAGTCTCGCTGATCATCATCGTGATCGTGGTCGGCTCGCAATACGTCGATCCGGCCAACTGGCATCCGTTCATTCCGGAAAACCAGGGTCCGGAGAAATACGGCTGGTCCGGCATCATCCGTGGCGCGGCGCTGGTGTTTTTCGCTTATATCGGTTTCGAGGCGACCTCGACTGCCGCGCAGGAAGCGAAAAATCCGCAGCGCGATCTTCCGATCGGCACGATCGCATCGCTTGCCATCTGCACCGTGCTCTACATCGGCATGGCGGTGGTCCTGACGGGCCTTCTTCGGTTCGATCAGCTCGGCACGCCCGAACCCGTCGTAACTGCGATCAAGGCACACGCGGAGCTTGGCTGGCTGCGCTGGCTGGTCGAGATCGGCGCGCTGATCGGACTTTCGTCGGTGATTCTGGTCATGATCATCGCGCAGCCGCGCATCTTCATGATCATGGGTCGCGATGGGCTCTTGCCGCCGGTGTTCGCGAAGATCCATCCGAAGTACTGCACGCCGCACATCAACACCGTGATCACCGGTTGCGGCATTGCGCTGCTCGCGGCGATATTTCCGCTCGACGTGCTCGGCGATCTCGTCTCGATGGGCACGCTGATCGCGTTCACCGCGGTCTGCATCGGCGTGATGATTCTTCGCCGCACGCGCCCGGACATGCCGCGCACGTTCCGCGTTCCCGCAGCGCCGGTGACCTGCACGCTCGGCATCTTGAGCTGCCTCTTCCTGCTCGTGTTCGGCGAGAACTGGTACAACTGGACGATGATGGGCGTGTGGACGGTCGTCGGATTCCTGATCTATTTCGGATATGGATTCAGGAACAGCAAGCTGCGCAACACAGTCGGCGCGGGCCAAGTCGACGCTTAAGTTGCATCGCCGTTGAGGCGGGCCTGCACTTCGTCCAGCTCCGCAGGTTCGATCATGTCGGTCGGAAGCGTCTTGGCGGTCTTGGCGCCGAGCTCGCGCAGCTTCTCCACCTGGCTGACGAGATTCCCGCGCCCGGTCTGCAGTTTGCCGGTTGCCGACGCAAGAGCTTCGCGCGCACCTTCCAACTTGGCTCCCGCATCCTGCAGGTCGGCCACGAAACCGACGAACTTGTCGTAGAGCTTGCCTGCCCGATCGGCGATTTCGACCGCGTTGCGGTTGCGATCGTCGAAGCTCCACAGGCTTTTTACCGTCTGCAGCGTCGCGAGCAGCGTCGACGTCGTAACGATCGCGACGTGCTGCTCGAGCGCGAACGCGTGCAGCCCCTGATCGCGATGCACCGCTTCGATGTAGGCAGCTTCGACCGGCACGAACATCAGCACGAATTCAAGCGAGTTGACTCCCGCGAGATCGCCGTAGCGTCGCTCGGCGAGTTCCTTGACATGGCTGCGGATCGAGGCGATATGCGCCGATAGTTGCACGCTGCGCTCGTCGTCATCGACCGCCGCGCAATAGCGTTCATAGGCCGTGAGCGAGACCTTCGCATCGATGATGATGTCGCGCCCGCCTGGGAGGTGCACGATCACATCCGGGCGCGGTCTGCCGCCGGACTCGTCACGAAGGACCGTCTGCGTGTCGTAGGCGCGTCCTTTTTCCAGACCCGAAGCTTCGAGAAGACGCTCGAGCACGAGCTCGCCCCACGCGCCCTGGGTGCGCGGATCGCCCTTGAGCGCACGCGTGAGGTTGATCGCGTCTTCGCTGATGCGCTGGTTGAGCTGTTTGAGACTCTGGATTTCCTGCGTCAGCATGCCGCGCTCACGCTGGTCGCTCGCGTGAGTCTGGTTGACCGTTTCGCGGAATTCCTTGAGCTGGGTTTTCAGCGGATCAAGAAGCCCACCGAGCTGGAGCGCGCTTTGTTCGCGCAGGCGCTCGGCCTTGTCGTCGAGAATGCGATTTGCGAGATTCTGGAACGCCTCGCGCAGGCGTTGCTCGGCCTGATCCAGGAGCTGCAGTTTTTCAGTGGCGGCCTGCGCCTGCTCGCGCGCGGACGCCTCGAGCGACGCGTAGCGGCCAGACAGATCCTGCAGACGCTGCTGCAAATCATCGCGACTGCGGCGGGCGTCGGCGAGATCGATCGTGAGCCGTTCGGCGTGCGCTTGCTGCGTGGCCGCGTGCGCGGTCAGCTGGCGCCGGGTCTGCTCGGCGCCCGGCCATTCACTTTCGAAACGTTCGATGCGCCGCGAGAGATCGGCAGTCCGCGCCGTCGCCGCGTCGCGCTGCTCGATCAGAACGGCGACTTCTCCGTCGCGCGCCGCTCGACCGGCCGCGAGCGCTCGTGCAACCCAGCGACGCGCGAACGCAAGTACGATCAGCGCGCCAACCAGCACGCCGATCAGGGCAGCGACGATCGCAAGTGCAACGGGCGGCAGATCGGGCACGCGGAAACCTCCGGCGATTCGAGGTTCCCATTGTGACAGCCGCCGATCTCAGTTGCCGAGACGACCGATCGGCGCGAGGAGCGCAGACATGAAAACGCCGCACGGCGCGTGACCGTACGGCGTCTTCGAATGCAGCGGATCAACCTTTACTGGATCGGCGTTTACTTGGCGTTGTAGCCCGAGCACCAGCCCTTCGCATTGGTCGCCTTGCCGGGGAACAGCGCGCAAGGACCGTACGCATCGCCCGCCTTGCCCGTCCAGAACTTGCAGTTGTCGCATTGCGAGCCCGCTTTGTAGGTGGCGAACTTGGCCTTGTCGACCTTCGTCGCATCTTCCTTGTAGCCGAGCGCCATCGCGGTCGGGTCGCTCTCGGCAAGATGCGGCATGTCGTCCGCGCGTGCGAATCGCGGCAGCAGCGTCGCGGCGATTGGCGCGGCCACGGCACCGGCGGCGGCGAGTTTGAGGAAGCGGCGTCTGGCCTGGCTATCGGCTGGGTTTGACATCTTCGGCTCCTGTCATTGGGGTGGAATCGAGGTTTGGTCGAACGGATCGGCGGGAGAAATCGGAGAATATTCCGAGCGGCGCCGAGAATACACGTCCGCGCTAAATCGAAGCTGACACGGGATAGGAATAGCTCTCAGTTCGATTTGCGCAGAAACCGTTGCGCTCTGGGCGTCTCGCCGTCCCGAACGCCGAGGCGGCTTCGTCCATTATAGTTCTCCGCTCCGTCCGCCCGAGCGCAGTCTTATCGTGTCCACGACGCTTCCCTATGACCCCGTTGCACTCGCGGCCTGTGCGCGCGTGATCGCGGATACGGGCCGCGAACTCGCCTCGCTCGGCTGGACACCGGCCACCAGCAGCAACTTTTCAACGCGCCTCGATGCACAGCATGTCGCCGTCACGATTTCGGGCCGCGACAAGGGTCGGCTGAGCGGCGAAGACGTGATGGTCGTCGATCTCGAAGGCCGCGCCGTCGCAACCGACGCAAGGCCGTCGGCCGAAACGCTGCTTCACACGCAGATCTACCGGAGGTTCCCGGACGCGAACGCAGTCCTGCATACGCACTCGCGCACGCAGACCGTTGCCTCGCGCCTCTTCGCCGCAAGCGGGCTGATCCGCTTCGAAGGCTGGGAGCTGCAGAAGGCGATCTCCGGCTACACCACGCACGAGACGGCGCTCGACGTGCCGGTATTTGCAAACACGCAGGACATGAACGTGCTGGTCCGCGCAGTCGATGCGTGGCTCGACGCCGGAAAACCGTTGTCCGGCTACTTGATTGATGGTCACGGCATCTACACGTGGGGCCGTGATATGCAGGAAACGCGTCGTCATCTCGAAGCGTTCGAATTTTTGCTAGCCTGCGAACTGGACCTAAGGCGCCTTGGAGCCGACCTGCCATGAGCCGACTGACGATCTACGACGAAGCCCGTCCGCAGAAACCGCTTTCCGTGCATACCGATCATGCCGACATCTCGCGGGCGCTCGGTGTCGTTGGTGTGCGTTTCGAAGAATGGGAAGCGTCCAAGCCGATCGTTCCCGGCGCGAGCCAGGACGAAGTCATCGCCGCGTATCGCGCGGACATCGATCGCCTGATGCAGGAGAAAGGCTATCAGGCGCTCGATGTGATCAGCTTGAAACCCGACAATCCGGACCGCGCGGCGTTCCGTCAGAAATTTCTCAACGAGCACACGCACAGCGAAGATGAAGTGCGCTTTTTCGTCGCCGGCGCCGGGCAGTTCACGCTGCACATCGGCGAGAAAGTCTACGAAGTGCTGTGCGAAGCGGGCGACCTCATCGGCGTACCGGACGGCACGCGCCACTGGTTCGACATGAGCGAAGCGCCTTACTTCGTTGCGATCCGTCTGTTCACCAACAAGGAAGGCTGGGTCGCGAACTTCACCGGCCTGGATATCGCCGAACGCTTCCCGCGCATGGTGCCGCATCGTTCCGCGCGCGCGGCCTGAGCATGGCTTACCTGGACGAATCGCTCGCGCCCGGCGAAACCATCGTCGCGCGATTCGCGTTGCACTGGACCGCGAAATGGCGCCTGATCGTGTACCTGCTGCTCGCGATTCCAACACTCGGCATCGCGCTCCTCGCGGCGTTGTACGAATGGATTCGCCTGCGTTCGATCGAACAGGGCGTCACCAATCGGCGCGTAGTACGCAAGACCGGTATCGTGAGTCGCGTGACCGAAGAGCTGCGGCTCGCATCGATCGAAACGATTGATCTGCATCAGACGGCATGGGGCCGCATGCTTGGGTTCGGCGATGTAGTGCTGACCGGCCGCGGCGAAAGCTCGATGACCTTCGCGCGGCTTGCACAGCCGCTCGAAGCCAAACGCGCGATTGAAAGCGCATATGCGGCGAGTGTCGAGGATTCGCGCGCGCAGGCACCGCGCGTCTGAAACGCCAGGCCGAACCCATCTTTTTCAAACGGCCCTTGCCCAATGCGTGGCATGGGCTGGCCGGCCAAATTCCTACGAAGCGCTCATGATCCAGGCCATTCTCACCGACATCGAAGGCACGACGAGCTCGATCACCTTCGTCAAGGACGTGCTTTTCCCCTACGCACGAAAGCGTCTGCCGGCGTTTGTCGAAACCCGTTCCGACGATGCCGAAGTACAGCATTGGCTGCATGAGTCGGCCAAGGAAGCCGGCCTCGTCTCGGCGACACAGCAGGAAATGATCGAACTCCTGACCCGCTGGATCGACGCCGATCGCAAATCGACTGCGTTGAAAGCGCTGCAAGGCATGATCTGGGAAGCCGGTTATGCCGACGGCGAATATCGCGCGCATGTCTACCCCGAAGTGCCGCAGCAACTCGGCGAATGGCAGCGCGCGGGCAAACGGCTTTACGTCTATTCGTCGGGCTCGGTGAACGCACAGAAGCTTCTGTTCGCGCACACCGTTGCCGGCGATCTCACACCGCTCTTTTCCGGCTACTTCGACACCGAGATCGGCGCAAAGCGCGATGCGGATTCCTATCGGCGCATCGCCGATGCGATCGGTGTACCCGCGGCGGATGTCCTTTTTCTTTCCGACATCGTGGAAGAACTGGACGCCGCGCGCACAGCCGGCATGCAGACCACGCTGCTTGCTCGCGCGCCGGCGCATTGTCCGGCGACGTCGAGCCATCCTTGTGTCGCCGAATTCAATGCGATCGCGTTCGACGGGATTTCCTCGCACCTATCCTCTCGATGAGCATCGGCGGCGCAAACCTGATTGGCGCTTTGTGGATCGCCTGGACGATCTACTGGTTCGTCGCCGCGCGGAGCGCGAAGGAAGATAGCCGCCGGGAATCTCCCGCATCGCGGGCAGGTCACATCGTGCCGCTCGCGATCGCCGCGCTGCTTCTCTGGTTGCCGAGCTTGCCGGGAGGATTTCTCTGCGGTCGGTTCTTGCCGAGCGGACCCTGGACGTTCTACACCGGCGTCGCGGTGCTCGCATTCGGTCTCGGGTTTTCGATCTGGGCGCGTCGCGTGCTCGGCCGCAACTGGAGCGGCATCGTCACAGTCAAGCAGGATCACGAACTCGTGCGCAGCGGTCCCTACCGCTGGGTGCGCCATCCGATCTACACCGGCCTCCTGATCGCGTTCCTCGGCACGGCAATTTCGCGTGGAGAATGGCGCGGCCTGCTCGCAGTGCTGATCGTATTCGCCGGGTTCTGGCGCAAGTTGAAACTCGAGGAGCGCTGGATGACCGAAACATTCGGCGATGCCTATCTGCGCTATCGTGCCGAAGTGCGTGCGTTGATCCCGTTCGTGCTTTGATTTCGCGGCGATGTGGATTGGTCCACGCTTCGTGGGCGATAGGGTTGGACGACAAAAGGCATTGCGAGTGAATCTTCCGAGTGCATTGTGGGACGGCGTTCGCACCGTTGCACTACGCGCGCCGCGCGCGAATCCGCTCGAAGGCGGCCCGGGCCTTTTCCTTGCGCTCGTCGTCGTATATCTCTGCGTCACCTTCGCGCTTGCGACCGTGGAGGTACCACGACCCTGGTTGCCGGTCCCCTACGGCATGACAACCGTTCTCACCGATTCGTTTCTGAAGCTCGGCGCCGCGTGGGTGCTCATGCGCGTCGCGCAGCGCGACGGAATCGTATGGGGCGTGGCTTCGATCCTGCTCGCGGCGACGATCATCACTTCGCTCATCGTGCATTGGCCGCTCAACTGGGCGGCGAACACGTTGCTGCACGAACACCCATTCGTCGCATTGCTGCTCCATCTCGTTTCGAGCTGGTGGTGGCTGCTGGTGCTGATCGCGGTCGCGCACTGGCTCGCCCCGCGCAGCCTCGGTCGAACCGTCCTCGCTGCGTTTCTCGGGTATGCGGTCTCCGCCGCGGTTTGGTGGTGGCTGCCCGCAATGCCCGTCCTCACCACGACGACGGGCGCCACAAAAACCGCGATCGCACAAACCGACGCCGACACAGAGACAAGCACGAGCGAGGACAACGCAGACGACCAGGACCAGGATCAGAGCACCGATGCATCTTCGAGCAAACCCGACTTCGACGCCGAACAGGTGATGTACGGTCAGCCCGACCTCCTCGACGCTGCGATCGCGAAATTGAAACCGCAAACGCCGGGCGTGACCGACCTCTACGTCGTCGCGTTCGCCGGCGACGCTGAAGAAGACGTGTTCCGCAACGAAGCGGAATACGCCGAAAAACTTTTCGCCCAGCGCTTCGATGCCGAAGGTCGCGTGCTCGTACTCGAGAACAGCGCTGCGACGGTGGCGACACGACCGC
>DASYJJ010000024.1:0-2029 GCA_035996605.1 Rhodanobacteraceae bacterium | reverse complement strand
CCCGAAGCAAAGTGCGAGCCAGATCGCAGCAGTCTGCCCCGCCGGCACGAACAGGCCGAGTAACGCGAGTAAAGCGGGCGCGATGAAGCCCACGATCAGTGCGATCGAGCGCAGCTTCGTCGAATGCTTTCGCGCGAGCACAAAACCCATTTCGTGCGTCAGGTAGTTTTCTTCGGTGTGCGGCGCTTCGAACGAGCGAACGACACCCAGCGTGTCCAACCCCGTCGCGCGACCCGCATCGATCTGCGGTGCGCGATCGATGTCGCGCCAATACAAATACTTGATGATCGCGCAGGCGGCGGCAAGCACCCCTGTCGCGCCGAGGAGGAAAGGGAGTTCGTCATTCGCCCACGCATGCGGCCAAGTGGCCAGCGCACCGAGCATCAGTGCGCCCGAATAGACACCGAGAAGAAGATACGCCGGTGTGACCAGAGCGTTGTGCCACGCGCGCACGGGCTTCAGGCTCCGGTAGATGTTTGCCGTACAAAAAACCGTCAACAGCGCGCCGAAGGCGAGCAATGCGCCAAGCGGCTTGTGGAGACTGTCGAGAACGCGCCAGAGTTGCATCCGGGCCGCCGAAGATTCCGGTCCGATTTCGGTCGACAGGAAATCGTACGCAGCGATCACCATGGCGGGCAGATAGACGAGCAACGCGGCAACACCTTCGCGCGAGAGCCACGAGCTCCGCCACTGCGAAAGCGCACGCCATGCGCGAATGGGTCGACCGAGGTGCGCGACCGACGCCGAGAGACCAACGCTGACCAGAACGAATCCCGTGAACAGCGCGTAGCGGATGATGCTTGGATAAGTGCACAGACTCACGATATTCGCGGTGTCCGGGCCGGCCTTGTGTCCGCAGTGCGGCCAGACGAAAAGCAATCCAACACCGAGCAGAAACCACACGCCGTAGCCCGCGCCCGAAAGCACGGTAAAGACGATGATCGAAAACGTCGGCCGCATCGTCGCTGCAGCGGTCAGCGCGACAACGCGCGATCGAGCCAGCGCAACACGCCGGGGAGTTTGTCGCGATCGAGTTTCTCTTCACGCTGCGTGTCCGGTTGCGTGGTCGCGTTGCATCCATCGCGTCGCGGCCGGGGCGGCAGATAGCGATTCACCGGCTTGTAGTCGAACTCGGGCATAAGCGCATAACCGCCGCGCTCGGCGACGAGTTTCGAGATCGGCGAATCCGCATCGCCGAGATCGCCGAAATGCCGCGCTCGTGTCGGGCACGCGGCGACGCATGCCGGTTGGCGGTCGGCGGGATCGAGCGTCTCGTTGTAGATGCGGTCGACACAAAGCGTGCATTTCTGCATCGTGCCGCGCTCCGTGCTGAATTCCCGCGCGCCGTACGGACATGCCCACGCGCAAAGCTGGCAGCCGATGCACTTATCCTCGTCGACGAGGACGATGCCGTCCTCGGCGCGCTTGTAACTCGCGCCGGTCGGGCACACCGTCACGCAGGCAGGCGTTTCGCAATGCAGGCATGAACGCGGAAAATGGATCGTCAAATCGCGTGTTCCCTGCGCGGTTTGTTGTTCGACGGCGTAGCTGTGCACGCGGTTGAACCAGACGCCGTCGGGATGCGCGCCGTAGGGATCGCTGTCCGGCAAAGGTCCGAAGTCGCCGCCGTCGTTCCATTCCTTGCATGCGACCGCGCATGCGTGGCAGCCGACGCAGGTGTCGAGATCGATCACGAGCCCGAGTTTCTTCGTGACAGGCGGCGGCAGCGTGGTCATGGAAATCGATCGGCGCGCAACGTGACGACGCCCGACGGTTCGTTCGAACGCATCGTGCTCGGCAAAGGGAAGAAAGCGGCGTCGAAGAGCTTGCTCATCGTTCTGATGTCATCGCGAACCCGCGCCGGATTCGACGGAGCGCTGAGTGTCGTTGCGCCAATTGTCGCATGCATGCGGCTCCGGGCGCCGTGCTACGCTCATCGCATGGACTCTCGCGCGTCGTCTGCTGTGCGCTGGTACGCGTTGGCGGCGCTCGTCGTTCCATGTGCCGCGTCGGCGACGGACATGCCGCC
>DASYJJ010000023.1:0-3121 GCA_035996605.1 Rhodanobacteraceae bacterium | reverse complement strand
ACCGGCGAGGACCTTCGCGAACCCCATATCGACACTCCGTTGCGGCGAGCGCAAACGCGCGCTACGACGATACTGCGTCGATCCCATGAGTGACAAGGGACGAAAAAGAAAGTTTCGCGAATGCGCCAAAAGAATGTACATCGCATGACCCGCGATCGCGGAACAAATCGCACGCCGTAGTGCTCCAATCCGCCGGCGAGATGTGCTCGCGGTCACACGCGTTAACCCGACTGCAACAGCACGTTAACCGGGCTAACACCGTGAGTCCGTAAGATCTCACCGCACGCCTCGAACTGGAGATGCAGCATGAACACATCGCGCCACACTGAAGTCAACGTGTTGGGATACAGGATCGATCATGTCCGCGCGCAGCCCGTCGTCGAAATGATGGGAGCGGTGCGCGCCGACGGTCTCGATAGCTGGCGCGAAGTGCTCTGTCCGGAAAGTGATCTCGTGCTCGCAAGGTTCGCATCGCGCGCGGAAGCCGAGCGTTACATCATCGATCGCGAACTTGCCAACGCGCGCCGCGCGATGCATCAGAACGCCGCGTAACCCCTGGGTGTTGTTCCGGCGCACTTCTGGGTGAGGTGCGTACACGCATTGCTTGAGCGGCGCGAAAGCGTCAAAGTCTGTCGAGCGAATCAGACTCGACGGGCATGCGGCAACCGACGATCTACCACAATCCGCGCTGTTCGAAATCCCGCGCGACGCTGGCGTTGCTGACATCGCGCGGATTTTCGCCGCGCGTGATCGACTATCTAAAGACGCCGCCTTCGCCCGCGGAACTCGAGAGATTGCTCGCGCTGCTCGGACTCGAGCCGCGCGATGTGCTGCGCAAGGAAGAAGAAGAATACGGCGCGCTCGCGCTCGGCGATCCGAAGCTCACGTCGCGCAAGCTAATCGCAGCGATCTGTGCGCATCCGCGCCTGCTGCAGCGGCCTATCGTCGCGTTCGGCGGCAAGGCGGCGATCGGGCGTCCGCCCGAAGCAGTGCTCTCGATTCTTTCGGACTGACGGCATGGATAAGCTGCAGGCCATGCAGTTGTTCACGCGTGTCGTCGATACCGGAAGTTTCACCGCGGCCGCGGAGCAGCTCGGCATTTCACGCGCACTCGCCAGCAAACTGATCCAGAATCTCGAGGACACGCTCGGCGTGCGTCTTCTGAACCGCACGACCCGACGCCTCAGTCTCACCGAGTCAGGACAAAACTACTATCAGCGCGTCAGCGACGTGCTGATGCGCCTGGGCGAAGCAGAAGCCGAGGCGACCGAGCTGCAGGTCGATCCACGCGGCCGGTTGCGGGTCAGCGCACCGATTCCGTTTTCCACGGCGCATCTCGCGCCAGCGCTCGCGGAATTTCAGAACCTGCATCCGCGCGTAGAGCTGGATCTCAATCTCAACGATCGTCGCGTGGATCTCGTCGAAGAAGGTTTCGATGTCGCCATCCGCATATCCCAGCTGGCGGACTCATCGTTGATGGCGCGCAAGATTGCGCCGTGCCGCATGGTGGCGATCGCTTCGCCTGCTTATCTCGCCGCATGCGGCGAGCCCGAGACACCGGCTGATCTGGCGCGTCACGAATGTTTGCGGTACACGCTGACGCCTAACAGCGAAGCGTGGGAGTTCGAACGCGACGGCACGATCACTTCGGTGCCTGCGCACTCGCGCCTCGCGGTCAACAACGGCGATTTCATCGCCGCGGCCGCAATCGCCGGCATGGGCATCGCGCGGCTTCCGACGTTCATCGTCGCCGATCACCTGCGCAGCGGACGACTGCGCCGCATTCTTCCGGAGTGGACGTTGCCGTCGATCGCCGTGTACGCGGTTTATCCGCACACCCGCACGCTGCCAGCGAAGACGCGACGGCTGATCGATTTTCTCGTGGAACGTTTCGGGCCTGAGCCGTATTGGGATCGCGATTTGCCGTAGCTCCCATCCCCCTCTCCCGCTTGCGGGAGAGGGGAAGAGTGTGTCTCCCGCAAGCGGATGAGGGAAGAGTGCGTCTCCCGCGTGCGGGAGAGGAAAAAATCTAGATCCGGATATCGAATTCGTCTGCGTCCATCCAAGCAGGGAATCGCTCGCGATGCGCGGACAGCGATAAAGGATCTAGCGTCACCGTGACGACCTGTTCCTGCGCGCCGAGCTCGACCAGCGGCTGCCCGAGGAAATCGAACGCGCCGCTGTCGCCGGCATAGTGCAAATCGTTGCCGTCGACACCAACGCGGTTGACGCCAATGCAGTACGCGAGATTCTCGATCGCGCGCGCGCGAAGCAGCGTGCGCCAGGCATGGCGTCGCGCGCTCGGCCAATTCGCGACGAAGAGGATGAGATCGTAGTCGAAGCGACCCGCGGCGCGATCGTAGCGATTGCGCAGCCACACCGGAAAACGCAGGTCGTAGCAGACTTCCGGGCAGATGCGCCATCCGTTGAGCTCGACGACGAGTCGAACATCGCCGCCCCCGTAGCGTTCGTGCTCCTTCGCCATGCGAAACAGATGGCGCTTGTCGTAGATCTCGAATGTCGCGTCGGGTCGCATCCATACCAAGCGATTTACGCAGCGATCGCCTTCGCGCACGACGATGCTGCCGGTGATGGTCGCGCCGATGTCGGTCGCGAGATCGCGCAGCCAGCGCATACCGACACCGTCCATCGTTTCGGCATTGCCGAGCGTTTCATTGGTGAAGCCGCTCAGAAAAGTCTCGGGCAGCACGATGAGATCGCTCTGCCCTTTCAGCGTGCGCGCGAAGGCGCCGTAGTACTCGCGATTCGCGGCCGCATCATGCCAGCGCGTCGCGCCTTGGACGAGTGAAACACGCAGAGGACTCATCGTCATTTCGATTCCATTCTCACAATGCGTGCAGCCGCTCGGCCGCCTGCTCCAGCGTGGCGTCGCTCTTGGCGAAACAAAAACGGATAAGGCGCTGTTCCTGCGGCGGTGACTCGTAGAACGCCGATATCGGAATCGCTGCAACGCCGCCTTCCTTCACGAGCCATTCGCAGAACGCCAAATCGTCGCGATCGTCGAGCGCGGAATAATCGACGACCTGGAAATACGCGCCGCCAACGGGCAACGCCTCGAATCGCGATCCGGAAAGAAGCGCACGAAAACGATCGCGCTTGG
>DASYJJ010000022.1:0-19985 GCA_035996605.1 Rhodanobacteraceae bacterium | reverse complement strand
GATCGAGCGCAATCTCTACGCGCGTTACAACGTGCTCGGCGTCTCCGCGCTCGTCGTCATCGATTTCCTGCTTTTCGGCGCAGTCGGCGTCGCGATCTGGGCGATCCAGATGCTGTGGATCCCGTTCTGGGCCGCAGGCGTCGTCAATGGCGCCGGCCACTGGTGGGGATATCGCAACTTCGAAACCGCCGACACTGCGACCAACCTCACGCCGTGGGCGTTCTGGCTCGGCGGCGAAGAGCTGCACAACAATCACCATGCGTTCCCGAGCTCTGCGCGCTTCGCGCTGCGCAAGTTCGAGTTCGACATCGGCTGGGCTGTGATCCGCGTGCTGGAAAAACTGGGTCTCGCCAAGGTGCTGCGCACCGCACCGGCGCTCGACCTGCGTCCGAACGTGCATCTGCCGGATGCCGAAACCGTCAAAGCGGTTCTTGCGCATCGCTTTCATGTGATGAGCGACTACTTCCGCGGCGTGATCGCGCCGACTTTGCGCGCGCAAGCCGGCGCCAACATCAAGGCGCTGCCGCGCAAACTGCGCAAAGCGCTCGGCAACGGCGGACGCTGGCTCGACGCAGCCTCACGCGAACGCCTTACCGCATTCACGGAAAACAATCCGCAGTTGCGCATCGTCTGCGAATTCCGCGCGCGCCTTGCTGCGCTGACTGAACGCAATGGGCGCAATGGCGAAGCGCTGATCGATAGCCTCAAGCAGTGGTGTCATGACGCCGAGGCGACGGGGATTCGCACGCTCGCGGAATTTGCGGCGCGGTTGAAGGGCTACAAGCTCGTGGGCGATCACGCCTGATTTCAAACGCTGACCGTATTGAATAAAGCCCGCCGCTGAGCGGGCTTTTTCTTTGGCGACTTCAAAAACAGGCTGTTCCGTTTTTGTCGCGCAAAAGAAAACCCGCCTTGCGGGCGGGTTTCTCGATAGGGCACTGGATCCCGGCTTTCACCGACATGACCTCGTGCTAGCGCGAGGTCACTTGATCTTGCCTTCCTTGTACATCACGTGCTTGCGCACCACCGGATCGTATTTCTTCACTTCCATCTTGTCCGGCGTGTTCTTCTTGTTCTTGTCGGTCGTGTAGAAGTGGCCGGTGCCGGCCGAAGACGTGAGACGGATCTTGTCGCGCTTGGATGCCATGTCGTTAGCTCCTTAAATCTTTTCGCCGCGGCCGCGCAGGTCAGCGAGGACCGCGTCGATGCCCTTCTTGTCGATCGTGCGCAAGCCGTGGCTCGACACGCGCAGCTGGATCCAGCGGTTTTCGCTGGCGACCCAAAAACGGCGGTCGTGCAGGTTCGGCAGCCAGCGGCGCTTGGTCCGGTTGTTGGCGTGGGAAACGTTGTTGCCGGAGAGCGATCCCTTTCCGGTGACTTGGCAGATTCTGGACATGCGAACCTCGTGAGTGTCTTTTCCGACCTTGGCCAGGACGGTGGCGGCCCAGCGGCGACGATGCGCCACGCGGTGCTGGAGAGGCTTGGCCGGACGACGCGGGCGGACCGTGTACCGTGATCCACGTGCCCGAAGGGCTTTGAGACCGGCAAAGCGAGCCGCGCTTTATAGCGGAATCAGCCGCTTGCGGCAAGTCCGGCGCCCCTGGAGTCTTCCCTGGCAGGCGGGACGCACGTCCTCAATTTCGCCGGTTAGTTCGCGACGACAGCCGGGCCGGATCGTGCGGTCCTTCGAGGCACGCGACAGCGACGCCTAGATTTCCTCGACCGCAGTCCGCTTCGATCGCCGGATCAACCAGCCGACGCCGCGCAGATCCGAGATGCCGACCAGCGCGCGATTCAAATTGTTGTACTTCGAAAGTCCGGTCGCGCGCGGCCGGTGATTGACCGGGACACTCTTCACCTGCCAGCCCGCGCGCTGCATCAGCGCGGGCAGATAGCGGTGCATATGGTCGAAGTAAGGCAGATCCAGGAACGCCGCGCGCTCGAAGAGCTTCGTGCCGCAGCCGGTGTCGGGCGTATCGTCCTGCAGGATGCGTTTGCGCAGCGCATTGGCGAAGCGCGAGCCGAAACGTTTGCTGGCGCTGTCCTGCCGGTGCACGCGCCATCCGGCGAAGAGCTTGATCGCAGCGGGCGATTCAGCGCGCATCGCAATCAGCTTAGGGATATCGGCCGGATCATTCTGACCGTCGCCGTCGAGCGTCGCGATCCACTCGCCGCGCGCGGCTTTTACGCCGTTGCGGATGGCCGTGCTCTGCCCGCTTTGCGTGACATTCCGGATTACCCGCAGCTCCGGATACTGCGCCTTGGCCTGTCTCAGCACGGCAAGCGAATCGTCCTTGCTCGCATCGTCGACGTACACGATTTCGAAATCGACGCGACCGCGGAGCGCGGCGGCGATCTCGGCGAGCAGAGGCGGGATGTTGTCGCGCTCATTGAAAACCGGCACGACGACGGAAAGCTGTGGCATGACACACGGGACGGAGGCGGGGCGCGGATTATCGCCGATCTCGGCGGCCGATCTCCGACGCCGGCGCGCCGCGTCCGGTTCAGCGGCCCGTTTCGATGATCCGCTGCAGGCGCGGAGGTCTGACTAGGGGCTGCCCGCGGCGGTGTCGGCCGGTCCTTCGATCGCATTTCGCCAGGCATGTTCGAGCGAGTCGAAGCTCCTCGCGGTGTCGGCGACCATCACCAGCGTACCGTCGGCGATCGGCACTTCGCGGCCATGCAGCGATCCGCGCTCGAAATTCGTCGTGGCCGGCGCGCGGTAGCGGGTAACGTAAAGCACGCTGACCGGCTGATCGTCGCGCGGCATCACCATGTGCACGGTGGGATAACTCGCGACCGGGCATTTCTGGACGTAGCTGATGCCATCGGGCACGGAAGCGAGGTGCACGCCGCGATCGGCGAATGCGCTCATCACCGTGTTGGCCGGAACGGGCGCCCGCAGCTCGAGCGCCGGCCGCTCCTCGCCGTTGACGTGCGCGACGACGAGATCCGGAAGAGCACTGCCGAAGGTGCCTTCGCGACGCACGACGCCGATTGCAATGACTAGCGCCGCCGCTGCCGCGAGAGCGATCCATCCGTAGCGGAATCCGACGCTTCGGCGCTGCCGTTCGCCGGTGAGCTGCGCGAGCAGGATGCGATCGGCAAATCCTTCCGGCAGCGCAACCGTCATCGCCTGCGCGATGCGCGCGTCGAACGCCTGCGCGCGTGAGTAGGCTTCCTGACAGCGCGGGCATTGTTCGAGGTGCGCGCGTGCTGCGGCGTCGGTGACGCGCGGTTCGCTGCCGAGCAGGCGACGGAACTCAAGGCAGTCCATAGATCTCCGCCTCGCGTTCTTCGCCATCGAGCATCGATTTCAGTTTCTGGCGCGCGCGGAACACCTGCGTCATGACCGCAGCTTCCGTGATGCCGAGCTGCTTTGCGATTTCCTCGCACGAGAATCCGCCGAGCACCTGAAGCACCAGGGGCTCACGGTATTTGGGCTCGAGCCGCGCGATCGCCGCGCGCATGACCGCGTCCTCGCCGGTTCGCTCGGGTCCTGGTCCGGAGTCGGTCAAATCGAGATCGGCCAGATCCGTGGTCGGCATCGGCTTGCGTTCGAAAAGGCGTGCGTGCTCGCGGCGCAGGATGGTCGTCAGCCAGGCCTTCGCGGCAACGGTTTCGCGCAGCGAATCGAGCGAGCGCCACGCGCGCAGGTAGGTTTCCTGCACGAGATCCTGGGCCTGGGCGCTTTCGCCGCAGAGCCAGTAGGCGTATCGGTAAAGCTCGCCGGAATGCGCACGCACAAGGGCCTCGAACTGCTGCTGGCGGGGACTCACAGCAGTCGAGGACCGGGGTTGGGCGCCGTGGCTTGCAGTCACCGGCATGGTTCGGGAAATGCGGCGGTCGAGAGCCGCATCATTGTCTCCACGATCAAGGACGGCCGCGCAAGCCGGTTTTTCAGCGGATTGATACTCCAGGATCGACCCTACGGATCGAACCCGTTCAAAAAGATCTGATCGGCGGAACTCGCATCGACGGTGAACGCCACCGGCACGCTGACCGGATCGTTCGCCGCATCGTTACTGTGGACGCAGACGTTCGCGTTGTAAACGCCTGGCGTCAGCGCCGTCGCGTCGAGCGTAACGTTGACACTCGCCGGCGGATCGCCCATGACGACCGTGCCGCTGTTGGGGGCGATCGAAAGCCACGGCACGACGTCCGGCGTCGCGCAGGTCGTACTGGCGGTGTCGGCGGTCCAGGTCAAATCGGCATCGCCGGTGTTGCCGATAGCGAGCGGCACTGCCGTCGAAGTGCCTGCTGCGGCACTGCCGCTCAGCGACGTCGGATCCACGTTGATCGCGGGCACGCCCTCGACGGTGAACTCGACGGGCACGGTCACCGGATCGTTCGCGGCGTCGTTGCTGTGCACGCACACATTGGCGTTGTAGACCCCCGCTGTGAGCGCCGTCGCGTCGAGCGTCACGTCGACGCTCGCGGGCGGATCGCCCGAAGCGACGGTGCCGTTGTCCGGCGAAATCGAGAGCCACGGCACGGTGTCGGGCGTCGCGCAGGTCGCGCTGGCCGTATCCGCGTTCCAGACAAGGTCGGCATTGCCCGTATTGCCGATCGAGAGCGGCACGCTCGTCGACGCGCCTTCGCTGGCGCTGCCGCTCAGGGACGTCGGATCGACGCTGATCGCGGGCGATCCGCCGCCGCCGCCGATCGTGATGACTCCAGACATGCCGACGCCATTTTCGCCGCCGTGGATTTCGCAATGGAACGGCGCGGTGCCGGCGGTTGGGAACGTCACCGTGGCGGTCCACATCGCTCCGCTCGGATTGCCGTTGCCACCATCGCCGTCGCACCCATTCGCGCAGCGGAATGCCGTAACCGAATCCGTATCCGATCTGACATTGTGGAAACCTGGAGACGTCGGGTCGTTCATGAACGTGACGGTGTCGCCGACATTGATCTGCAGCGTCGGCGGATCGAAGGTGAGATTGGGCCGGGCGATGATGGTGAAATTGCCGGCGTGTGCTGACGCGGCGAAAAGCGCCAAGGCGCTTCCCACCAAGATACCGATGCGTTTCATGACTCCTCCACTGTGATGTGCCGCAGGCGTGCTGCGGCGCAGTTGAGGGAGCATGCGGTGGACCGCTTCGGAAAAACGAGAGTGAAAACCCCTAGCGCACGCGCCGATTGCGCCTACGCGCAGTTCCGGCAACGCGAAATCAATGCAGGCGTTCGAGGATTCCGTCGAGTTCGTCGACGCTGTGGTAGTGGATCACCAGTTTGCCGCGCCCGCTTCGCGCGTGCGCGATGACGACGCGAGTGGCGAGCTTTTCAGCGAGATCGCGTTCGAGTGCCGCGATATTCGGATCGCGGGTGCCGGTCTTTTTCGGCTTGCCCTTCGCGCGCGCATCGACGCGGCGCGCGGCTTCCTCCAACTCGCGTACCGACCAGCCGTGCTCGGCGGCCTGCAATGCCAGCAGCGTCGCGCGATCTTCGGGCAGCGTCGCCAGCGCGCGTGCATGGCCCATGTCGAGTTTGCGTTCGTCGAGAAGACGCTTGATCTCCGCAGGAAGGTCGAGCAGGCGCAGCAGATTGGATACGGCCGCGCGCGAACGGCCGATCGCGTCGGCGGTTTCCTGGTGCGTCAGCTCGAATTCGCCAATCAGGCGCGACAGCGCCTGCGCTTCTTCGAGCGGCGAGAGATTCTCGCGCTGGATATTTTCGATCAGCGCCATCGCCACGACGGCCTGATCGGGCACCTGTTTCACCAGCGCTGGAATGTCGGAGAGCCCGGCTTTCTGCGCAGCGCGCCAACGGCGCTCGCCGGCGATGAGCTCGTAACGGTCGCGACCGATCTCGCGCACCACGATCGGCTGGATCACGCCCTGCGCGCGGATCGATGCGGCGAGTTCATCGAGCCGCTCCGGATCCATCGCGTGCCGCGGCTGATAGCGGCCGGGCTGGATCGTCACGATGGCCAGCGTGCGCAGCTCGCCATCGGCGTCGGATTGCACCGCCGGTCCGGGATCGCCGCCGAGCAATGCATCAAGCCCGCGTCCGAGTCCGCGCTTCTTGGCTGCCATGAATGTGGTTTCCTTTCTTGCGTTCGTGCGTTATCGCGAATGCGGCAAGCGGCCGGCAAGGCCGCGCGTTCAAATACTGTTCTGCGCCGGCGCCACTGGCATGCGCTCGCGACGCAGCATCTCGCCGGCAAGGCCGAGATACGCGATCGCACCGCGCGATTCGCGATCGTAAAGATTGATCGGCTTGCCGTGACTGGGCGCTTCGGCGAGCCGGATATTGCGCGGAATGATCGAGCGCAGCACCTTTTCGCCGAAATGCTTGGTCAGCTGCGATGAAACTTCGTTGCCGAGATTGTTGCGCACGTCGTACATCGTGCGCAGCAGGCCTTCGACTTCTAGCTTTGGATTGAGTCGCTGGCGTACCGCGTGGATCGTATCGAGCAGGCTCGAAAGGCCTTCGAGCGCGAAATATTCGCACTGCACCGGAATCAGAACGCCGTGTGCGGCGGTCAAAGCGTTGATCGTCAGGAGATGCAGCGTCGGCGGGCAATCGATCAGGATCGTGTGATAGCGATCACCGAGTTTGACCAGCTGTTCCTTGAGACGCGACTCGCGCGCGAGCGCATCCATGAGTTTGAGTTCGGCCGCGGTGAGATCGAGACTGCCGGGCAGGAGATCAAAGCCGCCGTCGGTCGCGACGATTGCGCTTTCGATGGACGCTTCTTCCAGCAGCACGTTGCAGCCGTTCGGCTTGGCGGTGCGCTTGTCGATGCCGGACGCCATCGTCGCGTTGCCCTGCGCATCGAGATCGACGAGCAGAATGCGGCGCTTGGTCTCGGCAAGCGCCGCGGCGAGATTGACCGCCGTGGTCGTCTTGCCGACTCCGCCTTTCTGGTTCGCGATGGCGATGATGCGCGTCATGAGTCCGTCGTCGGTTCCTTGGCTCGCGTTCGACCCGACCTTGAGCCGAGCGGACGATGCGGCGCATTTTAGCCGTCGGGCGAGGGTTGCCGCCTGATTACTACCAGATGCCGCTCTGCGTCCAAGCCGGGTACGCGAAGCTCGATCACATTCTCGACGCGGAAATCCGCCGGAACGGCGGCTAGCTCATCCTGCGGGAAGCGGCCTTTCAGCGCCAGCCACGTGCCCGTGGGCGCCAATAGCTGCCCGCCGGCAGCCAGCATCTCGGCGAGGCTCGCGAACGCGCGTGCGGTGATGCAGTCGAACGTTCCGGTGACGTTCTCGACCCGGCCCTCTGCAACGCGGACGCGGGCGAGCCCGAGCTTGCGCACCGCTTCGCGGAGGAAACGCGCTTTTTTTCCGTTCGAATCGATCAGCACGATCTCGCGCTCGGGCGCAACGATCGCAAGCGGAATGCCGGGAAGACCCCCACCGCTGCCAAGATCGGCGAGCGTCGCGCCGCTGACATGCGGCGCTACGGCCAGCGAATCGAGCAGGTGGCGCGTCACCATTTCGCCTGGATCGCGCACCGCGGTCAGGTTATATGCCGCGTTCCAGCGCTCCATCAGTTCGACGTAGGCAAGCAGGCGCTCCACGGCCCCCTCATCGAGGGTAAGGCCGAGCGTCGAAAGACCGGCGCACAGGCGCTGCCGCAGCGGTTCGCGGTCGACCATAAAGTCCTTCGGGAAACGCGGCCGGACCGGATGCTCTCGCTCGCGCGATCGGCACCCGCCGGAATTGACGTGCAGAAGTATCGGGTGGATTGCCAGAGGCCACAACGCCGAGCGAGGCGCTCAGGCGCTGCCGCAAGGCCGAGCTATGTGCTCAGGCGACCGCGTTCAGATCGACGCGCGTGACCAAAAGGCCACGTTCGCGCACATCCGAATTCAGCGATTGCTTGAGCCATTGGCGACGGCTGTCGGACGTGTCCGGCAGCGCCGCGTCTGCGAACAGCGAGCGCGTACGCTCCTGCAGCAGCCCGTCGACGCGGTCGATGACGCGATCCGCGCGTTCGGGATCCAGCACCTGGAAATACACCACGCCGCGATAGCGCTGATCGGCCGCGACGAGACCATCGACGGGCACGTTCGCGCCGGTCAGGCTGATCTTGTGCGCGACGCGCTCGAGCAACGGCAGCATCAGGTGCATGCCCGAATGCATGACTCGCGTATGGCCCCCGAAACGCCGCAGCGTATACACCTGGCCTTCGGGAATTCGGCGGATGGATGTGACGGCTAGCACGCCCAGGGCGGCAAGCCCTAACCAGATCATCGGGGACAGCATTTTCTTATCTCGCTACAACGGCTTACAAGATAAACCTAAAGTCGAGCCTTAATGAAAGCACGGATCATTGCGAATAACAAGTGCTTAACATTATCGCCCAACGCTCCCTACCCCCTGCTGAATCGGACACAGCCACGTGTCGTCGCAGATCGATGAGGAATTGAGCAAGAAAGGTGCCCGGAAGAGCCGCTTTGTTCCCGCGGTTTTCAAAACGGCGACGCAATCGACGTTTCGGACGCTCCCGGGCCGCTGCAAGCCGCGGTTCGGCCGGGAAACCGGCCCGGATCACTGGGTTTCGCAGTCGAAATGCAGCGGTCCGGCGCCGGTCGGCTATCGATTTCGTGTCAACAACTGACCGCCGCAGCGAGGTTGCGACGCCCGGCAGTCGTCGCAGGCTGCGTGGATTGCGGGCGCTATTTCGTGCTGATTTCCAGCGTCCAGGTGGCAGCGGGTTCTGCCGATCCTTCGGCGATGACGCGCACCCGGTGCGTACCCGCGGCAAGCGTCTGCGCATCGAACACGACTTCGACGAAACGATACGGCCCCGCTTCGCGGACACCGATGTGCTCGGCGCTGAAGACCGTGCGTCCGGCGTCGTCGATGCTGAGCGTATAGCGCGCGCGCGAATCTCTGCGATCAACGTCGCTCTGATCGACTTCTGCCTGCAGGCGCACCGTCGCTGCCGAGGCCGGCAATGCAATGCGCTGGATGTTCGCGCCGCGCTGGCTGTCGGCGAGCAACGTGATCGTCGTCTCGGCTTGCGTGCTCGGTGGCGCAAGCGACGTCATGCGTTGGTTCAAGCCGATCACCGCGACGACCAGCGCACACGCCGAAGCCGCAAGGCCAATGGCCGCGATGCGGCGAACGCGCGTGCGTCGTCGCGATCCGGCACCTGTTGCGGCTCCAGCGTGTCGGTGATGCCGCGAGCCGGCGAGCTTTCTCGGCGAGCGTCGCGTGATACGCGCGAGCGCCATCGCGATGCGCAACCGCAGTCGATCGCGCGCAGTTGCCGCAAAACGTTCGGCCGCAATCGGGCGCTCGTCTGCCGCGAGATCGCCGCACGCGTAATCGTCGAGAAGGTCGGTTTCCGCAGCGCGCACGCGCTCGCCGAAATCCTCGTCGGTCAGAAGGCGCTGCTCGAGCGCTTCGGCCTCGCCTGTGGGAAGCCGGTGCAGCAACCAGCGGCGCAGGGTTTCGTCGGTGGTTTCGATCATTGGGCTCTGTTTGTCCCGCGGGCGCCCCATCGCGCCGGTTCTGTAGCAAGTGGCCGCAGATGCGGTTTCATCACGGCGCCTCGACCGGGCCGAGGCGTCTGCGCACGCAATCTTCCAGCGCTTCCCGCAGACGCAGCGCCCGATTGCGCAGCGCGTTGATCGAGATGCCGCGCTCGCCGGCAAGGCGCTGACGGGTGGCGATGCGTTCTGCGCCGTCGGCGCCGTAATAGTCGAGAATCAGCGCGCGCGGCTCGGCACCTGCGGCGTCGAGACAGGCCGACAATGCAGCCAGCGCGGCCTCGAGCTCGCCGGTGGCTTGCGCATCTTGCTCGTCCGGCACCAGTGTCGGATCAGCTTCCGCGTTGCGCCGGCGCGCGCCGCGTGCCCGCGCTTCGTGCAGCACCATGCGCGCAATGCCGAGCGCATACAGCGGCACGTTCACGACTTCGGTGCCTTCGTGGATCTTGCGGGCGAGCCGATCGAGCGACACGTCGGCGAGCTCGTCCGCTTCGCCCGGCGCATAAACGCGGAAGAAACGGATCAGCCGGCGCCGCAGCGTTTCGTACGCGGGTCCTTCGGTGCCGTCGCGTCCGAGCCGGCGCAACAATGCGTCGAACGGCGTGCGCGTCGTCTCCGTCGCGGAACCGTCGCGCATCATCTCCAATCGCCCTGCAGCACGTACCCGCTCCAATAGTACGGCGCCTTCCAGCGCGGATTCGCCTGCATCTCGCGCTGCGCGGCAACGAGCGCATCCTGCGGTCGCAGACCGCGTTCGAGCACTGCCGCATAGAACGCGCGCATGAATTCGACGCTGGCGCGATCGTCGACCGGCCAGAGACTTGCAACGACGCGCCGCGCGCCGGCGTAGAAAAATGCGCGCGCAAGATTCGCGGCACCTTCCGCGCCGACGCTCTTGCCAACGGCCGATTCGCAAACGCTGAGCACGACCAGATCGGCCGGCATGTGCAGGTTATAGATATCGCCGACGCGCAGGAAACCATCTTCCGGACGACCATCCGCGGCGTACAGAGACAGCACGATGCCGGACAATTCCGGATGCCGCGCGTTGAGCAGCGCGTGGGTCGCGAAGTGCGCGATGCTGTAATCCTTCCACGTTGCCGCGAGCGCGGCTTCTCGGTTTGCCGCGAAATCGAGTGCGACCCACGACGCGCTCCGATCGGCAAGCGAAGCGATCGCTTGTGCTTCGTCGCGCGTGTGCGGCAAACGCGGAAGATTCGCAATGCCCGCCTCGCTCGCAGCGCGAAGCACCAGCCGCGCATCCGATTCAGGACTTGCTGCCACCGCGTGGCCACGCAAGCGTTCGTCATCGGCGCGGAACACCGGATCGGCGATGATCGCGAGACGATTCGCAGAAGCGCTCGAGCGCGCCAACGCGCGCAAGCCGCGCAACGTGCCGATCGACGGCAAATAAACGTACGCGCTAGGCGATGCGGTAACCCGCGCATCGTCGAATATCGCGAATGGCAGCGCCTGCAGCTCGCCGTCGGCAACCACGACGATGCTGCCACGCATCAGCGCGCGCGCTTCGGCGGGCAGCATGCGCGCCGCGAGCGCGTCTGCACCGCTTCGCACTTCCTCGATGCCGGCGCTGTCCCGAGCGACGCGCTGCTCGATCGACATCGCAGCCGCGACGCTCGCCGGCGCGAGCAGTTTTTCCCGCAATGCAGCCACATCCTTGTCGATCGCCGCGCGCGACGGCAGAGTGAATGCACGCAACGTCTCGCGCGAGACGACCCACAGATAACTCCGATCCTCGCCGAGCCAGTATTCGACGACGCTCGCATTTTCATCGAGCAGATCGTGCTGGATTTCCGCGAGCGTCAACGCCGCCGGATGCTTCAACTCGGCGTAGCGCGGATTTGCCGCGCGGATGCGACCCCGCGCCGCATCGAGCACGCGACTCGCGTCGTCAATCCGGATCAGCAGCGCGCTGCGGGCTTTCGCGTCGTCGTCGGCGAGTTGCGAAAGCTGGTATGCGAGCGCGTGCAGTCCATCTTCGGCCTCGCGCTCGGCGGCGATGAGTTTGGCATCCACGTCTTTGTCGATGGTGATGGCGCGTTCGGCCAGCTCGTCCTGCAGCTGACGCGCACGCGCGCGCTCGGCGACGATCAGCGCCGACGCGGCGTAGCCGTGATCGGGCTGCGCGTGATCGAGCGCCATCAGAATATCGACCTGCAGCGCGTAGTAAGACCGCTTCGTGCCGAAATAACTCGTGCGCAGATCCGGAGCGCTGATGCGCGTGCGTTCCGATTCGATCAGTGCGATCGCCTGCTCGATGTCGCGCCGCGCGCCCTCGAGATCGCCCGATTGCTGCGCGATGCGCGCGCGACTGGCGTATGCGACCGCCTGCCAGGCCTGATTGTCCGCCTGCTGCGCGAGCTTCAAGGCCTCATCGTAGTCACCCCGCGCCGCGTCGAGATGGCCGAGCCGGTTTTCGAGATCGCCGAGCATCGAGACGACCACCGATTCGTTGACGACGCCGTGCGTGCGATGCAATTCCTCGCGGGCTTTTTCGAGCAGGTTGCGCGCACGCGTCCAGTCCGTGGCCGCCATCGCGCAGCGGCCGAGACCGCGCAGAGCCTCGGCGTGCTGGCGTACGAGATCGTGCTTCTCGGCGATTTCGAGTGCGCGCTTGTAGGCCGTCTCGGCAGCTGCAAGGTCGCCGCCGTCGAGCAGATCATCGCCGCGATCGACCGCGATTTCGGCAAGGCACGACCAGCAATCGATCGTCGTCGCGACGCTCTCGGCTTTCGTAAACGCGGCGAGCGCTTCGTCGCCATCGCCGAGCTGGCCATAGGCGATGCCGAGATTGATCCACGCCACCGCTTCGGCCATCGGATAGGGATTGGCGCGCAACGTATCCAGCGTTTGTCGATACGCATCGACCGCGAGCGCGAACTCGCCGCGCGCGTTGTACATGAACGCAAGATCGTTGCGTACCAGCGCGAGCAGTTTTTCGTCGCCGGCCGTTTTCGCGGCATCCAATGCCGCGTGCGTTATCGACAGTGCCTTTTCGACTTCGCCCGACTCGGCGTATGTGAGCCCCAGATTCCGGAGCGCAACACCTTGCTGATAGACGTCGCCGGTTTCCTTGAACGATCCGACAGCGCGCTCGGTCTGGCGCGTGCCTGCGGCAAAGTCGCCCTGGTTGATGGATGCGCTGCCGAGCAGGCGCTCGGCGAGCGCGCGTTCCGCAATGCGTCCTTCGCACGGTTGATCCAGCGCGGCCTGGGCGGCCGCTTTCTGTGCCGCGGCGTCGACGACTTCGTGTTCGAGACCGGCCAGCGCGACGTACGCATCGCGCATTCCGCACGAATCGCCGGCGCTCTTCGATGCGTCGATCGAAGTCTGGTAAAGCGTGCGGGCCTCGGTTGCCAATGCCTTGTCGCCCTTGGCGCGCAATGCCTGCGCCTTGACCAGCGCCGCGATGGCGGCGGCTCGGCGACGATCGTTTTGCGTGATCGCATGTTGCGGCGACAGCGCAATCGAATAGTGGAATGCGCGATCCGGTCGGGCCGGCGCGACTGAGATCTGCCATGTCGTGCGCGCATCGGCGATCAACGTCACCCGCAGTGTTGAACCGCGGCCGGCTTCGGTCGCGAGCATCGCGGGTGTTGCGCCTTCGGGATTCCAGCTCAGTTCGAGCGCAACCGGATCGCGTTGTCGCAGCGAAAGCTCGGCAGCGTGGCCGCGTTCCAGCGTGAACAGGGTTGTCCGAGTCTCGGCCGCGGCGGCGGATACGTCGCGTGCATTGCCGGCCACAAGCGGCTTGTCCCGCGCGAAAACGGGAAAGGCCAACGCGAAAGCGACGAGCGCCGCAGCGACACGCCCGAGACCGGGCTTCCTCGCGTTACGCGCGGCTGCGGATTTCATGACCGTCGAGCCCCCTGCTCGAAAACCGCATTCCGGCTTCGTCTGCGCCGGTTGGCGGCATGCACCCAAGCATAATGCAGTCCTGTGCCGGCGATGACGTCCGTCGTCCGTTCATGTTGAGCGTGCAGGCTGCGCCGGAGCGCGTTGTGCTTGCGCGCGTACAATGCATGTTTCCGATTGCAGACCTTGCGCCGATGCCTTTTCCGCACGTTCGACCCCGCCGGATGCGCCGCGACGCGTTTTCGCGCGCGTTGATGCGCGAGACCGAGATCATGCCGGCGGATCTGATCCTGCCGGTCTTCGTCCGCGAAGGACGCGGCGCGCGCGAAGCCGTGCCGTCGATGCCGGGTGTCGAGCGGCTGTCCATCGACGAGCTTTTGCGTGTCGCGGGCGAGGCGCATGCGCTCGGCATCCCCGCGCTCGCGCTGTTTCCGGTGACGCCGGCGGAGGCGAAAAGCCTGGATGCGCGCGAAGCCTGGAATGCGAACGGTCTGGCGCAGCGAACGATCCAGGCGCTCAAGCGCGAATTTCCCGAGCTCGGCGTGATCACCGACGTCGCGCTCGACCCGTTCACAACGCACGGCCAGGACGGGCTTATCGACGACAGCGGTTACGTCGTCAACGACGCGACGGTCGCCGCGCTGGTCAAGCAAGCCGTTTCGCACGCAGAGGCCGGCGCCGATATCGTCGCGCCATCGGACATGATGGATGGCCGCATCGGTGCGATCCGCGGCGCACTCGAAGCGGCTGGACATGTGCACACGCGCATCCTCGCCTACTCGGCAAAATACGCATCCGCGTTCTACGGCCCGTTTCGCGACGCGGTCGGCTCGGCGGCGAATCTTGGCAAAGGCAACAAGTACACGTACCAGATGGATCCGGCCAACTCCGATGAAGCGCTGCGCGAGATCGCGCTTGATCTCGAAGAAGGCGCCGACATGGTCATGGTGAAACCTGCGATGCCGTATCTCGACGTTGTGCGCCGCGTGAAGGAACGTTTCGGCGTGCCGACGCTTGCGTACCAGGTGAGCGGCGAATACGCGATGCTGAAAGCCGCGTTCCAGAACGGCTGGCTCGACGAGCGCGCTTGCGTGCTCGAAGCGCTGATCGGCATTCGCCGCGCGGGCGCGGACGCGGTGCTGACCTATTTCGCGCTCGATGTGGCGCGGTGGCTGCGCGAAGCACGCTGACGCGCGCATCGGGCGAGATCGGGTCGACGGAGCGATCGTTTCTCCTTAGTCATCCCGCTGAAAGCCGAGATCCAGCGCTTTAGCCGGTGCGACAAGAATAAAAACGCTGGCCCCCGGCTTTCGCCGTGGTGACGAGAAAGAAGTGTGGTCCGCGAACTGCGACAAACTCCGCCAATGTCCAGACCCCAATACGCCGTCTTCGGCCAACCCATCGCGCACTCTCTGTCGCCGCGCATCCACGCGATGTTCGGCGCGCAAGTTGGCATCGCGCTCGACTATCGCGCGATCGACGCCGGACGCCAGGATTTCGCGAAATTGCTCGAACACTTCGCGCGCGAAGGCGGGCGCGGTGCGAACGTGACGCTGCCGTTGAAACAGGATGCGCTGGCGTTGTGCGCCGAAGTCAGCGATCGGGCAAGGCGCTGCGGCAGCGCGAACACGTTGATCCGCGACGGTGACTGCTGGCGTGGCGACAGCACCGACGGCAATGGATTCTTGCGCGATTTGCGCGATCGGCACGCGTTCGAGCCGTCCGAGCAGCGTTGTCTTCTGATCGGTGCCGGAGGCGCGGCGCGTGCGGTTGCATTTGCGCTGGCCGATGCCGGAGTCGTCCGGCTCGTTATTGCGAACCGGACTCACGAACGAGCAATCGAGCTTGCGAGGTCGATCGCAGCTGCCGACATCGATGCGATCGAGATCGAAAAACTCGGCGCTGCCGGTGCGTTCGATCTGATCGTTCATGCGACGGCGGCCGGACATGGCGACGCGGAGCTCGGCTTTCCGCGAACGCTCGTCGCCTCGCACACGCTCTGCTACGACCTTTCGTACGGATCCGCCGCGGTGGCGTTCTTGCGCTGGGCGCGCGCAGCCGGCGCGACGCGTGCCAGCGACGGACTCGGCATGCTCATAGAACAAGCCGCTGATTCGTTCGAGTCGTGGCACGGCCAAAGACCGGATACTTCGCCGGTATTTGCGGTGCTCCAACACGGCATGGGCGCAAAATGACCATGGATTGCCGCATCGGCTGCGGCGCGTGTTGCATCGCGCCGTCGATTTCCTCGCCGATTCCCGGCATGCCCGACGGCAAACCTGCCGGCGTACGTTGCGCGCAACTGACCGCTGACTATCGTTGCGCGATCTTCGGCCAACCCGAACGCCCGGAGGTTTGTGTGCGATTGCGACCATCGCTTGCGATGTGCGGACACAATCGCGACGAGGCGATGGCGAGCTTGACGATGCTGGAACGCGCGACGCGGCCTTGATTGTCCGACTTCGGCGACACGCGCGGTCGCATCAGGCCGTGCACACGAAACTAAGAAACGCCGCGCACAGAGCGCGACTCTATCCGCCAGCAGCTCCGCGCAAGTATCGATCCTTGAGTTTCACGTAGTGCCGCGCGGAGTAGTAAAGCCGCTCGATCTCCTCATCCGACAACGTGCGCACGCGGCGCGCCGGATTGCCGACCCACAGCTCGCCTTCGCCAACGACTTTGCCAGGTGAAACGACCGCGCCCGCGCCGATCAGGCTATGCCGATTCAGGACCGCGCCGTCGAGCACGGTTGCGTTCATGCCGATGAGGCAGGCGTCCTTCACCGTACATGCGTGCACGATCGCGCCGTGGCCGATGGTGACGTCGTCGCCGATGATGAGCGGAAAGCCGCCCGGCGTGAAATCGCCGTCATGCGTGACGTGCAGCACCGCGCCATCCTGCACGTTGGTGCGCGCGCCGATGCGAATGAAGTGCACGTCACCACGTGCGACCGCGAACGGCCAGAGCGAGGCGTCGTCGCCGATTTCGACATCGCCGATAACGAGCGCTGCGGGATCGACATAGACGTTTGCGCCGAGGCGCGGCAACAGGCCGAGGTAAGGTCGGATGTTCATGCGGACCACGAAATCGGAATCGTGCCAAGACTAGCATTCGCGCCGCGGCGGCCGGTGGGCCCGCACCGGGCGGCTTGATTTCGCCGCGCATGTGCCGCAATTTGCTGGGCTCGCCCCTTCTTCTCTTCCATCTCCGAATCGAATGTCTGAATCAAATCCGCTGCTCGAAACCGAAGGTCTGCCGCGGTTTTCCGCGATCACGCCGGCTCACGTCGAACCCGCTGTCGATACCGTGCTCGCGGACTATCGCGCGCGCATCGATGCGCTGCTCGCGAACGACGCTCCGCGTGATTTCGCCGCGGTCGTCCTCGCCGGCGAAGAGCTTGAGGACCGGCTCAATCGCGCGTGGTCGCCGGTTTCTCATCTGCACGGCGTGAAGGATTCCGAGGCGCTTCGCGATGCGTACGCCGCCGCGCAGGAAAAAATTGTCGAGCATGCGAGCGAGCTCGGGCAGAACCGCGAGCTCTATGCGGCGTTCCGCACGGTGGCTGATGCGGGCGATTTCCCGGCCCTGCCGCGCGCGGCGCGCACGCTGGTCGAACATGAGCTCCGCGATTTTCGTCTTTCCGGCGTTGCGCTCGAGGAGCCCGCTCGATCGCGTTTCCGCGAAATCGCCAACGAGCTCGCAAAGCTGTCGACCGATTTCGAGAACGCAGTGCTCGATGCGACCGATGTCTGGAGCGAGGCGGTCGCGGACGAATCCGCCCTTGCGGGGATTCCCGAGTCGGGCCACGCCGTTTTGCGCGCGTACGCACAGGAAAAGAACCTCGACGGCTGGCTCGTTACGCTGAAACAGCCAAGCGTGCAGGCGGTGCTTACTTACGCCGATGATCGCTCGCTGCGCGAACGCGTCTATCGCGCGTACCAGACGCGGGCCTCGGATCAGGGTCCGGACGCCGGTCGTTTCGATAATTCGCCGCGCATCGAAAAAATCCTCGCGCTCCGCCACGAGGCCGCGCAACTGCTTGGTTTTGCCGACGCGGCCGAAGAATCATTGGCGACGAAGATGGCGCCGTCGCCGGACGCGGTTTTCGAATTCCTGCGCGATCTCGCCCGGCGCGCAAAGCCCGTCGCCGAACGCGAGCTCGCGGAACTCCGGGAATTTGCGGCGAGAGAACTGGGTCTTGCCTCGCTGGAATCGTGGGACGTCGGCTACGCCTCCGAGAAACTTCGCGAACGAAAGTACGCGCTCAGCGAAGAGGAGTTGAAGCCGTACTTTGCGCTCGATGCGGTCATCGCGGGATTGTTCGCGATCACCGAGCGTGTGTTCGGCGTTACGCTGCGGCAGCGCTCCGATGTCGACGTCTGGCATTCCGACGTTCGCTACTACGATCTAATCGATGCGAACGGACACGTATTTGCCGGCGCTTATGTCGATCTCTACGCGCGCTCGGGCAAGCGCGGCGGTGCGTGGATGGACGTGTGTCTGAGCCGCTTCCGCCACGCTGGACAGACGCAGCTGCCCGTCGCGTTCCTGACCTGCAATTTCGCACCGCCAACTGCCACGGCGCCCTCGCTCCTGACGCACGACGACGTGCTGACGCTGTTCCATGAATTCGGCCATGGTCTGCATCATCTTTTGACCGAGGTCGACTATCCCGGTGTTGCGGGCATCAGCGGCGTCGAGTGGGATGCGGTCGAGCTGCCGAGCCAGTTCATGGAGAACTTCGGCTGGCAGCGCGAGGCGCTCGATCTTTTCGCGCGCCACTACCAGAGCGGCGAGCGTCTTCCGGATGCGCTTTTCTCACGCATGCAGGCGGCGCGCTATTTCCATGCGGGACTTTTTCTGGTGCGACAGCTCGAGTTCGCGCTGTTCGATTTCCGCATCCATAGCGAATTCGATCCTTCGCGCGGCGCGCGCGCGCTTGAAATTCTCGACGAGGTGCGCCGCGAAGTCGCGGTGATCGAGCCGCCGGCATGGCAGCGCTTTCCGCACGCGTTCACGCACATTTTCTCCGGCGGCTACGCGGCGGGTTATTACAGTTATCTCTGGGCCGAAGTGTTGTCGGCCGACGCATTCGATCGCTTCGAGAAAGAAGGCATCTTCAATCGCGAAGTGGGATCGGCGTACCGGCAATCGATCCTGGCCGTTGGCGGATCACGGCCTGCGCTCGAGAGTTTCATCGAATTCCGCGGCCGCGAACCGAGGCCGGATGCGTTGCTGCGCAGCTACGGTCTTGTCGCATAACCGCTTGACTTGAAATACTTTTCATGCTGGAGAATATAGCCATATCATGCTATATTGCTACCCATATGAAGACGACCATAGAGATTCCCGACCCTATTCTCGACCAGGCCAAAACCATCGCCGCGCGCGAAGGTACGACGGTGCGTGCACTCGTCGAGAGCGGGCTCCGCTACGTGGTCGCCGAAAGACAGGCCCACTATTCGGCATTCAAGCTTCGCGATGCGTCGTTCGACGGCGAAGGAATCTCTCCGGAGCTGAGCGACGCTTCGTGGGAGCGGATTCGCGATCTCGCCTATGGGCACGATGCGTGATCGCGGTCGACACGAACATCCTCGTCTACGGACATCGCAAGGACTCATCGTTCCACGAGGCGGCGAGTGCGCTGATACGTACGTTGGCTGAGGGTGCATCCGGCTGGTCGATCGCCTGGCCTTCGCTGCACGAGTTCTTCGCGATCGTCACGCATCCGCGGATCTATCGCCCGGCCACGCCGATCGATCGCGCGCTCGATCAGATCGATGCGTGGCTCGCCTCGCCTTCGCTGGTGCTGCTCGCCGAAACGTCGAGGCATTGGCCCGCGCTCCGCGCGATGATCGCGGACGCCAAAATCGCCGGTCCCAAAGTGCACGACGGGCGCATCGCCGCACTCTGCGTGCAGCACGGCGTGCGCGAGCTCTGGTCGGCCGATCGCGACTTCAGCCGATTTCCGCAGCTCACGGTCAAGAATCCGCTGATTCCGACCTGAGATGAAGATCGCGAGCTGGAACGTCAATTCGCTCAATGTGCGCCTGCCGCATCTCGAACGCTGGTGCGCCGCGGCGCAGCCGGATGTCCTCGCGCTGCAGGAAACCAAGCTCGAAGACGCGAAGTTTCCAGTCGCCGCACTGGAAGCGGCCGGATATCACTCAGCGTTTTCGGGTCAGAAGACCTACAACGGTGTCGCGATCCTCGCGCGCCAGCCGATCAGCGACGTCGTGCACGGCATCGCGGGTCTGGACGATCCGCAGCGGCGGATTCTGAGCGCGACCGTTGGCGACGTTCGCATCGTCAACCTCTACGTCGTCAACGGGCAGGCCGTCGGCTCGGAAAAATATGCGTACAAGCTCGACTGGCTGGCAAGAGTCGCCACGTTCCTGGCCGAGGAAGCGCGCCGCCATCCGCGCATTGTCGTGATGGGCGATTTCAATATCGCGCCGGACGATCGCGACGTGCACGATCCCACGGCATGGCACGAACAGGTGCTGTGCTCGACGCTCGAACGCGAAGCGCTCAATCGCATTCTCGACGCCGGCCTCTTCGACAGTTTCCGATTGTTCAACGAAGACGGCGGACACTACAGTTGGTGGGACTACCGGCAAGGCGCTTTCCGACGCAACCTTGGTTTGCGTATCGA
>DASYJJ010000021.1:0-3604 GCA_035996605.1 Rhodanobacteraceae bacterium | reverse complement strand
AGTCTTACCGGCCATCCTGGCCGGCGCGTTACTTTCTCTTGCTTGTGCAAGAGAAAGTAACCAAAGAGAACACACCCTCGGTGCCGCGCCGGCGCTGCGCGCCGGTTCGCTACGGGCGGCCGGGGTTTTGCCGACAGGCCATCCATGGCCTGCGGCAAAGCGGCGCGATCCCTCGCGCCGCCCCGCGCGGTGCGCGGGCCTGATCCGTCCGCCCTTCGCCGCCCCACACGGGCTCAACGTCAAAGGCCAAAGCAACAGCAGATGGATTCCGGCTTTACTCGCGCTACGCGCTCGCCCTTCGGGCCAGCTTCGCTGTTCGCTCGCTGCGCTCGCAGTCGCCGGGATGAAGCAGGAGAAATAATTCGGGTCTCATCACGCACTCGCCGTCGCCGTCGGCACAAAATCCGCCGTATCGGTCGACTCGTAGTTGAAGCTGATGTCCTTCCACGTATCGAGCGCAGCCTTGAGCGGCTTGCACGTTTTCGCCGCCGCTTCGAGGATCTGCGGACCTTCGCGGAAATAATCGCGGCCTTCGTTGCGCGCGAGGATCATCGCTTCGAGCGCCACGCGGTTCGCTGTCGCGCCGGCCTGGATGCCCATCGGATGGCCGATCGTGCCGCCGCCGAACTGCAGGATCACGTCTTCGCCGAGATAGTGGATGAGCTGATGCATCTGTCCGGCGTGGATGCCGCCGGAAGCGACCGGCATTACGCGATTCAGCGAAGCCCAATCCTGTTCGAAGAAGAGTCCGTGTTCGAGACTTTGAGGCGTTTCGGTCTCGCGCAGCGTGTCGTAGAAACCCTTGATCATCAGCGGATCGCCTTCGAGCTTGCCGACGACGGTGCCCGCGTGGATGTGATCGACGCCGGCCATGCGCATCCATTTGCAGATGACGCGGAAATTCATGCCGTGATTCTTCTGGCGCGAATACGTCGAATTTCCGGCGCGGTGGAGATGCAGCACCATGTCGTTCCGGCGCGCCCACTTCGCCATCGACTGGATCGCGGTGTAGCCGATCACGAGATCGATCATCACGATGCACGAGCCGAGCTCCTTGGCGAACTCGGCGCGCTCGTACATTTCTTCCATCGTGCCGGCGGTGACGTTGAGGTAATGCCCTTTCACTTCGCCGGTCGCGGCCGATGCCTTGTTGACTGCTTCCATCACGTAAAGGAAGCGGTCGCGCCAATGCATGAACGGCTGCGAGTTGATGTTCTCGTCGTCCTTGACGAAATCGAGGCCGCCTTTCAGCGCTTCATAGACGACGCGCCCGTAGTTGCGGCCCGAAAGACCGAGCTTCGGTTTCGTCGTCGCGCCCAGCAACGGGCGGCCGAATTTGTCGAGACGTTCGCGCTCGACGACGATGCCGGTCGCCGGGCCCTGGAACGTTTTGAGATACGCGACCGGAATGCGCATGTCTTCCAGGCGCAACGCCTTCACGGCCTTGAAGCCGAATACGTTGCCGATGATCGATGCGGTGAGATTCGCGATCGAGCCCGGCTCGAAGAGATCAAGGTCGTACGCGATGTAGGCGAAGTATTGCTGCTCGGTCTTGGTGCCAGGCCCGGTGTTCGGAACCGGATCGACGCGATAAGCCTTGGCGCGATAGAGCTCGCAGGCGGTGAGGCGATCGGTCCAGACGACGGTCCATGTTGCCGTGGACGATTCGCCCGCGACCGCGGCAGCGGCTTCGTCGGCGTCGACGCCAGGCTGCGGCGTGATGCGGAACAGCGCAATGACGTCGGTTTCGAGCGGCTCGTAGTCGGGCTGCCAATAACCCATCTTCTTGTATGGGATGACGCCGGACTTGTAGCGCTCGTTGGTGGTGTCGTTCGCGCGTAGCTGGGTGACCGCTGCGTTCATCGCACATTCCTCGATCGCTGGACGAGTCGAATGTACTGAGCGCAAAGCATCAGGTATATTCAGATTATCTTCGTTGCTCCATCAATTTTATTGATGGATCGGAGGCTCGCATGAAACGCGTGACCTTGCGCCAGCTGCGTGTTTTCGAGCAGGTCGCGCGCCTGCGCAGCGTCTCGGCGGCCGCCGGCGTCTGCCATCTGACGCAGCCGGCCGTGTCTATGCAGCTCAAAGCGCTGGAGCAGGAATTCGAATTGCCGCTGACCGAGTTGATCGGGCGGCAGTTGCGGCTCACCGAAGCCGGAGAAACCGTTGCGGTGTACGCGCGCCGCGTGCAGCAGCAGCTCGATGAGCTCGATCAAAAACTCGCGTCGATGCGCGGCCAGCAGCACGGCAAGCTCAATGTCGGCATCGTCTCTACGGCGAAATATTTTGCATCGCACATGCTGGCGACGTTCCTGGAAGAACACGCCGGCGCGGAGCTCTCGCTGCAGGTCGAAAACCGCGCGCAGATCCTGCGCATGCTGGGCGACAACGAAATCGATATTGCGATCATGGGTGTACCGCCCGAATTTCTCGACGCCGTGGCAGTGCCGTTCGCCGATCATCCGCACGGCATCGTGTTGCGCGGCGATCACGCGCTCGCATCGCGCTCGCGCTTGCAGATTTCCGATTTCGCTGAAGACGCGTTCCTCGTGCGCGAGCCCGGTTCCGGCACGCGCGCGGTGATGGAGCGTTTCTTTGCGAGCCAATCGTTCTCGCCGCGCAAGGTGATCCAGATGACCGGCAACGAAGCCGTCAAGCAGGCCGTACTGGCCGGGCTCGGTGTTGGTTTTCTTTCGTTGAACACGATCGGCCTTGAGCGCGGTCTTGGGCTTGTCCATGTGCCGGCGATCGCGGGCTTGCCGGTCATGCGGCGCTGGCATGTGGTTCATCGTCGCGGCAAGCAGTTGCTGCCGATCGCGAAAGCGTTCTCGGATTTCGTGCGCGACGAAGGCCGGCGCTATGCCGAAGCGAGCAGCTCGCCGCGGCCCGCGCGCGATCCGAAAGTCCGCACGCGGCGCGACGATCGTGTCGCGCGTCGTGCTCGTGCGACACCACAGCGCGGGCGCTGACGATGTTCGCCTCTCCCGCTTGCGGGAGAGGCCGCGCCAAAGGCGCGGGTGAGGGAAGCGTCGCAGCACGCGCAGCGTCGAACCAGCGTGCCCTCACCCCAGCCCTCTCCCGCGAGCGGGAGAGGGGGCGACAGCCAAGCGGAAGGGGCGACCCTCAAGGGAGTGCGGGCGGCCACCGTCTCGCATGCGTCGTACAATGCGCGCCGTTTCACAACGCACCGCTTTATTTCCGATGAGCGCACGCCTCGCCCGCAAACTCGATTACGAAGGCGGCAAACTGACGAAGCGATTGCGGCGTCAGGTCGGGCAGGCGGTTGCCGATTACCAGATGATCGTCGATGGCGATCGCGTGATGGTTTGTCTTTCCGGCGGCAAGGATTCCTACGCGCTGCTCGACATCTTGCTGAAGCTGAAGGCCAAGGCGCCGGTGCGCTTCGAGATCGTCGCGGTGCATCTGGATCAGAAACAGCCGGGCTACGATCCCACTGTGTTGCCGGATTACCTTCGCGAAATCGGAGTGCCGTTCGAGATTCTCGAGCAGGACACATACGGCGTCGTGCGCCGCGTGATTCCGGCAGGCAAGACGATGTGCAGCCTTTGCTCGCGCTTGCGTCGCGGTGCGCTCTACG
>DASYJJ010000020.1:0-1620 GCA_035996605.1 Rhodanobacteraceae bacterium | reverse complement strand
CACGCGCTTGAACTTGACGAGGCACTCAAGAAACTCGAACGTGACGACCCGCGCGCGGCCCAGCTCGTGACGCTGCACTATTTCGCAGGCCTGCCGCTCAACCGCATCGCCGAGCTGCTGGGCGTGACCGAGCGGACACTGAGTCGCGACTGGCGCTTTGCCCGTGCGTTCCTGCACGACATCCTGCGTTGACGCCGATGATGTCCTGGTCGATCGCCGATCGACGTTCTATGGACACGACCCGACCGCGTCCACCGTGAACGCCTGACCAGTGACCAACGAGCCGCCCTCCACTCCGAACGGCGATGCGACGCTGGAGCGCCTGCGCGCGTTGTTCGATGAGGCGGTCGATCTTTCGGACGCGCAACGCGCCGCATGGATCGACGAGAACGTCGCCGACGAGAAGGAACGGAGTGCGCTCGAACGACTGCTGGAGGCGGCGGACACCACGGACCGGGGTTTTCTGGATACGCCCATCGGCGAGCACGCGTCGCGACTGACCGAGGAAACCGGGCTCGCGGAAAATCTCGTCGGACAACGCATCGGCGCATTCCGGCTGGTGCGCCTGCTCGGCAAGGGCGGCATGGCCGCGGTCTTTCTCGGCGCACGCGAAGGAAACGATTTCCGCCAGGACGTCGCCATCAAACTCCTGCGGCGCGGGCTCTATTCCGAGATCGAACAGCGGCTGTTCCTGCGCGAGCGGCAGGTTCTCGCAAGCCTCAACCATCCCAACATCGCGCGGCTTTTCGACGGCGGACTGACCGACGCCGGCGTGCCGTACCTGGTGATGGAATACGTCGACGGCAAGCCGATCACGCACTACGCCAAGGAACACGCGCTCGATCTGTCCGCGCGCCTCGATCTTTTCCTGACCGTGTGCCGATCGGTCGAGGCCGCGCATCGCGCGCTGATCGTTCATCGCGACATCAAGCCTTCCAACATTCTCGTCGCCACGGACGGGACGGTGAAGCTTCTCGATTTCGGCATCGCGAAATTGCTCGAGGAAAACGTCGAGAGCGCGACACTCGGCGTATATACGCCCGATTACGCCGCGCCGGAGCAGATCACCGCGCAGCGCGTGACGACGGCTACGGATGTCTATGCGCTCGGCGTTCTGCTGCACGAGCTTCTGCTCGGCCAACGGCCGGCGCGCGTAACGAAGCGTCCGTCGACGGTCGTTCCAAACACGTCAGCGAGCACGGCCTCGGCCGCGAATCTGGCATCCGCGCAATTGCGCAAGCGCCTGCGCGGCGATCTCGACAATATTCTTCTGAAAGCGCTCGCGCCGGAACCCGAGCAGCGTTACGCATCCGCCGGCGCTTTCGCCGAAGACATCGAACGTCACATCGCGGGTCAGCCCGTTACCGCGCATCCGCCGTCCGGCTGGTATCGCGCGCGGAAGTTCGTGACGCGTCACAAAGTCGCCGTGCTGACGACGGCCGCATTCCTGCTGGCGATCGTCGCTGCGCTCGGCGTCGCGTTGTGGCAGGCCGGCGTCGCGCGCGAACAGGCGCAAGCGGCGCGCGGCCAGGCCGCGCGAGCAGATGCCACGCGTCAGTTTCTGGTCGGAGTGTTCGATCAAGCCGAGCCCGACGCGAATCTCGGCAAGCCGATTACCGC
>DASYJJ010000019.1:0-1646 GCA_035996605.1 Rhodanobacteraceae bacterium | reverse complement strand
GGTGTCAACTGGTCGAGTGTGTACGCAGGCTTTCGATCGAACAATTTGTCCGCCTCCGGGATCACCGAGATGCTCGACAGCGCCATCAACAGCGTATAGCCATCCGGTTTGGCATTGGCGACGAGCGAATTTCCCACTGCGCCGCCCGCACCGGGACGGTTCGCGATCACCACCGGCTGCTTGAGAATTTTTTCGAGCGCGACCGCCGTGGGCCGGCCGGTGATGTCCGCGACGCCGCCGGGTGGAAACGGCACGATCAGAGTGACAGGCCGCGACGGATAAGCTTCCTGGGAAAATACCGGAACGCTGACAAGCGCAAGCAATGCGCCGAGCAGAATATGCAGCATGACTCCTCCGGACTGTTTACGACAGCAAAACCGACTGCGCGATTCTACCGAAATTAACCGGCATGAAGGGCGCTTTAGTCGCCTAATCTACGGGATTCTCAAGCGTACCGATTGGCTCTATCGTGATGGCGACGCGGTCGCCCTTGTGCAGGAACTTCGGCGGATTGAAGCCGATGCCCACGCCGGCGCAGGTGCCGGTCGCGATCAGGTCGCCGGGCTCCAGCGTCATCACGCGCGAGAGCGTTTCGATCAGCGTCGGGATATCGAAGATGAGCTGGCTGACCGGCGCGTCCTGGCGCACTTCGCCGTTCACGCGCGTCGTCAGCTGGAGCTTGGCGACGTTGCGCACTTCGTCGGCGGTGACGATGCACGGCCCCATCGGGCAGTAACCGTCCAGGCTTTTGCCGAGAAACCACTGCTTGTGCTGATTCTGCAGCGTGCGCGCCGTCGCGTCGTTGATGATGGTGTAGCCGTAGACGTGGTCGAACGCATCCTTCTTCGCGATGCCGCGCCCGCCCAGGCCGATCACGACCGTGAGCTCGCCTTCGTAATCGGTGGAATTCGTGTAATCGAGATAGCTCGGGATCGGCTCGCCATGCGCGATCACCGAGTTAGGCCACTTGGTGAATAGGATCGGCAGTTCCGGAATCGCATCCTTGCCGGCGCTCGCGTCGAACCCGCTGTTGTGAAATTCTTTCGCATGATCGTAATAATTCTTGCCGACGCACAAGATGTTTTTGGCGGGACGCGGAATCGGCGCGTGCAACCTGACGCTGGCGAACGGCAGGCGACCTTCGCCGCTCCTGAGCGCCGCGCGCGCGCGCTTGAGCCCGTTCCTGCCCAGCGCGATGAATCCCGTCATGTCCTTGGGCAGGCGCGACACCGCGGCGAGATCGACGATCGTATCGGACTCGACGTCGTGCACGCCGATGCGCATGCCGTTGGCGTCGGAAAAAGTGACTAGACGCATGGGTTCTCCTAATCCGCCTTCACGCCGGCAACCTTCACCACGTTCGCCCACTTGGCGATGTCGGCGTTCAGGTATTTTTCGAATTCGGCGGGCGTCATCGCCATCGGCTCCGCGCCCTGCTCGTTCCACGCTTTTTTGACGTCGGGCCGCGCGACGATCTTGCCGATCTCGGCGTTCAACCGGTCGACGATCGGTTTCGGCGTGCCGGCCGGCGCCATGATTCCGAGCCAGATCGTCGCCTCGTAACCTTTGACGCCGGCTTCCGAAATGGTCGGCACGTCCGGCAGCACGGCCGAGCGCTTGAGTCCCGTCGTTCCCAAAGCACGCAC
>DASYJJ010000018.1:0-2983 GCA_035996605.1 Rhodanobacteraceae bacterium | reverse complement strand
ACCGTCGAGGTCCACGGACGCTCACTGTTCACGTAAAGCAGATGTTCCTGCCCGCGCTCGTACAGCGTGAATTCCTTCTCGCCGTACACCTGTGCGATCCATGCATGCATGCGCAGCATGTCGTAGTGCAGGTAAGGAAATTCGCCGCCCGGTCCGCCGAAGAAGATCTCGACGTGATTGACGAGATCGAACACGTGCTTGGGCATGAACGGGCTCGTGTGCCGATTAGGCAGACTGCGAGCGAAGCGCGGGGAAACATCGGGAATCAATTTGGCGCAGTCCGACAACGTGCACGGATACGGCGCGGGCTGCTCGGCACTCGAGGCTTGCTGCATCGCGATGACTTCGCCAAGCCGATAGTTGCGGCCACGAATACGCACTGGACGTTCGGCGAATTCGCGCCGAAAGAATTCCGGAGTGAACTTGCCGAGCGCGGGCCAATCGCGCAGTGTTTCCGTAAGCACGAGCGGACGCCGCGGCTTCAGATGGTTCTCGACGAAGTCGCGCGCGCTGATTTCGGGCGCGCGCACCACCCATGGCGATGCGACCGTTCCCGCGGCTTCCATCGGCTGTGTTGCCGCCTCGGCTTGCGTCACGTTGGAATTCCCCCGATTGCTGCGCTTGATGCCATCCAAACGTGCCGAGTCGCCTTCGCTGGAGGCATGTTTACGGCTCTCATTCCGGCGCCCGTCCCCGGTTCGCACGCCGCCCTGAAACTCATCATGCGAGGCAATTCACATTTTAGCGCCGCTGGCGCATGCTTTGCGACGACAGGGGCTTGGCCGAATCGCCGCGGCGGAACATGAGCGGAAAAATCGAATTTCTCGCATTTTACGAACTGCTCGGCGTGCGGCCCGATTGCAATCCGGAGACGCTCAAGAACGCGTATCGACATCGTGTCGCCGCGCTCCATCCCGACCGGCGCCGCGACGGCTCGGATCCGCGCTCCATGGATCTCCTGCAGGAACTGAACGTAACGTACGCGGCCGCGATGCGCTTCTATCGCACCCACGGCCGCCTTCCGGGCACGATTGCGCATGCGCGCGTGCAGCCTTCGGCACCGCGCGCCCCGGCGCCGCGCGCTGCGACGCCACGACCGCGCGCCCGCGTCAGCCGCAAGGCCGTCGTCTTCGCGTTGATCGGGGTCGGCATACTCGCCTGGCTGGTCGCGACCGACGACACGAGCAACAGCGCTCCGTCCGCAACGATGATCGGCAATGGCGTTTCCGCGCAGTCTCCCCTGTCGAGCCATGACGTCCCGCACCTACCCCTGGTAAACGACCACTCCAGCCGTACGCGCGCAGGCAGCGCCGACGCGTCGCACACGCACATCGAAGTGGGCATGGACGAAGACTCGGTGCGTGCGATCGAAGGACCACCCTTCATGACGAACGGCGAACATTGGGACTACGGACCCTCGTGGATCGAGTTCGAACATGGCCATGTCAGCGACTGGTACAGCTCCCCATTGCGACGACTGCGCGTCGGCAGTCCGCGACCACCGATCAAACCGAACGAATGAATTTCGATCCTTGCGACGTCAGCGCACGCCGCGCCCGAACAGCACGACCTCGAACGTCTGGATCAGAATCAGAATATCGAACAGCAGGTTGTTGTTCTTGACGTAGAACAGGTCGTACTTGAGTTTTTCCTCGGCATCCTCCTGGGATGCTCCGTACGGATAGCGCAACTGTGCCCAGCCGGCGAGCCCGGGCTTAACGCAGTGGCGCAAGTTGTAGTAGCGGATCTTCTCGGCGAGGTCTGCGACAAACTGCGGCCGTTCGGGCCGTGGACCGATCACGCTCATGTCGCCGCGCAGGATGTTCCAGAGCTGCGGCAATTCATCGAGTCGGATGCGACGGATCACCCGACCGACGCGCGTGACGCGATCGTCGCTCTTGGTTGCCCAGCGCGCGACACCGTCGCGCTCGGCGTCGGTGCGCATGCTGCGGAACTTGATGAGATTGAACGTCAGGTTGCGCTCGCCGACGCGCTCCTGGCGATAGAGGATCGGCTGGCCCTTGCCCGATTCGATGCGAATGGCCAGCGCCACCAGCAGCATCAGCGGCCAGGTCAGAAGGAGGAGCATCGAAGCCGCAGCCAGATCGAAACCGCGCTTGGACATTCTGCGCAGCGGCGTGGTGTCGAACCCCCGCGAGTACACCAGCCAAGACGGCTCGGCGAGCGACAGTTTGACCTTGCCCGATTCGCGCTCGAAGAACGTCACGAGCTCAGTGATCTCGATACCGGACTGCTTGCAGCGCAGCAGCTCTTCCATCGGCAGGCCGCCGCGGCGCTCGTCCGGTCCGACCACGATTTCATTGATCTGATTTCGATCGGCCCATGCGTCGAGCGGCTCCTCGATGTTGAGCACGTTCTCGATCGGCACTTTCACTTCCGATTCGCCCAGAGCGGCGAACCCGACGACCGTAAAACCGCGACGATCAGCGCGACGTCGCATGCGCTGCAGAATCAGGTGCGCACGCGCGCCGACACCCAGCACAAGAATACGTCGCCGCATCGCTTCGGCATCGACCGTGCGCATGAAACCGATACGGAACGAAGCGACGAGCACGAAGCCGAGCAGCAGCGCGATGCCCAGCACGCCGCGACCGATGCGGAACTGTGGAACCACGTAGTAAAAGATGACGAGGATGCCGCTGCCGAGCGCGAAGCCGGTAATCTCGCGCGTCAACATGCCGAACCATGAGTCGCGAAGATGCACTTGGTACAGACCCAGCGCCGCAAGGCCGAACACCAGCACGCTGGCGAACGCGAGCGCGCGCGGCAGAAGATGCGCGGAGAGCTCACCGATCAGATCGGCCGGTCCAACGGCGGAGCGGATATAGGCCGCGAGACAGAACGCGATCACCAGCAGCGAGAACTCGCCTACGCCAAGCACCACCAGCCAGTTGCGCGTCTGGTGTCGCAGGAATCTCAGCATCCCTCCCCCCAAGGTCTTCGGCACGGACACGAAAGCGAC
>DASYJJ010000017.1:0-7540 GCA_035996605.1 Rhodanobacteraceae bacterium | reverse complement strand
CGTTCAGACCGATGGATTCCTTTTCTGCGCGAACATCGGACCCTACGTCGCGACCGCTGTAACGCTGTTGCCGCAGCACGCTCTGTGGAGCGTGCCGATCGCGCAGGACGTGAACGCCGTTACCTACAACGCGGCCCTCTTGAGCGTAAATGCCAATCTTCCTTCGACGCTCGTCTGCCACGCCGTGGGCGGCGGCGGCGAGCTCCTGACCGGCCGCAGCGAAGGCTTGTTCCGCAATAGCTACGAATCCAAGACCATCGAGCAATACAGCAACCTGATCAATTGGATTCCGAGTCTCGGTTTCAGCTGGACCAATCCGGTGTGGTCGGCGGTGCCGCTCGATCCGTGCACTCCTTCAGCGAGCGATCCGGCGCAGGTGGATGAGGATGTGGTTTGTGCCGCCGCATCCGGTCTCCGTCCCGCCGGCGCCAGCGAAACGCGCGCGGGGACCCTCTGGACCGGCACGGACGGTTCCAATTTCTTCTATGTCGCGCGCGTCGATGCGCGTTACGGCCCCCCGACCGGCGCACCCGCAATAGCTCCGCCGCAAATCGTGCACAGCGACCAGCCGCAGGGCTCGGGTGGCGCGACCCTGCACGTCGTCGATGCATATTCGCGCGGCGTCGCTGGGCAAGGCGGCGGCTATCTCGGCGACACCGGTCAGTACTGCATCCTGACAACTCTGCCCGCCGCCCTGAGCACGAACATGTGTTCGGGCGCCATCGATACCGAGCCGCTGAATGGGCCGCTCACGAGCCTCAGCTTCGTCGTAAACGTTCCTCCGCTCGGTCTCCCGCAGACTTCCTTCTACGTCGGGTTCATGCGTCCGATCGTCGGCGCTCCGCCCACGCTGAACGTTCCGGCGGTGGCCGTCTCGATTCTCGTCGATCCGATCGTTGTCGCCGCAGGCGGCGACAATTTCAAAGGCGACGACGTGATCTTCGGCTTCCTGCCGACGTCGAACGGCTTCCCCTGGATGACCGGCGGTCAATAAAGCCGGTTCTCCGGAGTGCGCGGTCGCCTCGACGGCCGCAGCCAGTCGTAAGCTAGTACCCCGCCCTCTGCTCGTGGCGCATTGCGCGTCGTCGGTTCATCGTTCGTGAAACGCCCCTCCGATCCCAGACTCACCCTCGAGCAATGGCTTGCTGCAGAAAGCGCCACGCACTCGGACGTGCTCGCGCGTGCGTGCGCCCTCGCCGACGCGCGCGCCCCAGCGGTCGGCACGGAGTGGGCGCGCCGTTTCCCAGCGCTGCTCGCCACACTTGATCTGATCCGCGAACTCGGCGTCGGACCCGAAGCACTCGCCGGTTGCGTGCTGCATGCGCTGGTCGAATGCGGCTCGTCGCTCGCTGATTCCGATCTCGCCGCGTTCCCGATCGAAGTCCGCAATCTCGTCGAAGGCCAGCAGGCGGCCGAACGCGTCTGGTCGCTCTATGCCGCGCGCGGCAACACCGGCGGAACCGAGGGCCTGCGTCGTCTGCTGCTTGCGATCATCCGCGACCTTCGCGTCGTGTTCATCCTGCTCGCGCGTCAGCTCATCGAAATGCGCGCGGCCGGGGATCTTCCCGAGGAAGAGCGCCGCGCACTCGCGCAGCTCACCGCCGACATTCATGCACCGCTCGCCAACCGCCTCGGCATCTGGCAGCTCAAATGGGAGCTCGAAGATCTCGCGTTCCGTTATCTGCAGCCCGACGTATACCGGCGCATCGCGCAATTGCTCGACGAGCGCCGCGGTGATCGCGAAAGCTGGATCGCCGAAGCCAGGGACGCGCTCGAAAGCGCGTTGGCCAAGGCCGGCGTCAAGGCCGATATCGCTGGACGCCCGAAACACATCTATTCGATCTGGCGCAAGATGCAGAAAAAGGGCGTCGAGTTTTCCGACCTCTACGATGTGCGCGCGCTGCGCATCCTCGTCGAAGATATCGCCAACTGCTACGCCGCGCTCGGCGTCGTGCATTCGACGTGGTCGTACATCGCCGGCGAGTTCGACGATTACATCGCGAGTCCGAAAGGCAATCAGTATCAATCGCTGCACACGGCGGTGATCGGACCGCACGGCAAGACGCTCGAAGTGCAGATCCGCACAGACGAGATGCACCGCCACGCCGAACTCGGTTTCGCCGCGCACTGGCGTTACAAAGAAGGCGGCGGCGCGGATGCGAGCTTCGAGCGAAAAATCGCATGGATGCGCCAGTTGCTCGAAAGCAAGGACGCGCGCGAAGACGACGCCGCGCTGCTCGCCGGTTTTCGCACCGAAGTCATCGAAGATCGCGTTTATCTTCTGACGCCCAAAGGCCTCGTCGTCGATCTGCCGCGCGGAGCGACCGTGCTCGACTTCGCCTATGCGATCCACACGGACGTTGGCCACCGCTGCCGTGGCGCAAAGCTCAACGGCCGCATCGTGCCGCTGACATTCCAGCCGGCCAGCGGAGATCGCGTCGAGATCCTGACCGGCAAGACCATCGAACCGCGCCGCGACTGGCTCTCGCCGCATCACGGTTATCTCGCCACGCATCGCGCGCGCGAGAAAGTGCGTGCTTGGTTCAAGCGCGTCGATCACGCGCAGAATCTCGCGGCAGGTCGCGCGCTGCTCGATCGCGAGCTGAAGCGACTCGCGCTGCATCACGCCAACATCGATGCGCTGCCCGCGCGGTTCCAGTTGCGCACGCACGAAGATCTGCTCGAAGCGCTCGCGCTCGGCGACATATCGCCGGGCCAGGTCGCGCGCGCGCTGCACGAATCGCTGGCGCCGGCGACCGCTGCGGCACCGAGTGCACTGTCGCCTCCGCGTGCGCCGACGCGCGCCAGGGACGCCATCGTCATCGAGGGCGTCGGCAATCTCATGACCCAGCTCGCGCGCTGCTGCCAGCCGTTACCGGGTGACGCGGTCGCCGGTTTCATCACGCGAGGCCGCGGCGTTTCGGTGCATCGCGCCGACTGCAAACAGCTCGTGCGCCTGCGCGAGCGCGATGCGGGCCGAGTGATCGAAGTCGAGTGGGGCGAACGCAAGGAACTGGCGTACGAAGTCAACGTCGTCGTGCGCGGCTACGATCGCAAGTGGCTGCACAAGGACATCACCAACGTGATCGCCGCGGCAAATGCGCACCTCCTCGCGATCAATACGCAGATCGATCAGCGCCAGGGCCTTGCCGAAATGAACTTTGCACTTCGCGTGACCGATTTCGGCCAGCTGTCGGGCCTGCTCGCGCGGCTCGCGACGGTGCCGAATGTTCTCGAGGCCCGGCGCGTGACCTGAGCGGTCAGTTCACCTTTTCGCGCAAGCAAACGAGACAGAGGCATTGCTGACCGCATGGTATTCTGGCCGCCTCCCAAAGGGCCCGTGCGCGCGGCCCACTCGGCGAAATGCGAGTGTCCGTCTGGAAGTGACTGCAACGTGATCGACGCAACGTGATCGAGATCAAAGGCTATCGTCTGCTGCGCCAGCTCGGCCGCGGCGGAATGGCGACCGTCTATCTTGCCGTGCAGGAATCGGTGGATCGCGAGGTCGCGCTCAAGGTGATGTCGCCCGCGCTGCTCGCCGATCCGAATTTCGGCGAGCGTTTTCTGCGCGAAGCGAAGATCGCCGCGAGGCTGCATCATCGCCATGTCGTCGGTATCCACGACGTCGGACGCGATGGCGATTACCACTACATGGCGATGGAATACCTTGCAGGCGGACCGGTCCTGCACAAGGACGGCAATTCGCGCCCGGTGCCGTTCGCACTGCGCGTGATCCGTGAGATTGCGACGGCGCTCGACTACGCGCACAAGAAAGGCTTCGTGCATCGCGATGTCAAGCCGGACAACATCCTGCTGCGCGACGATGGCTCGTCGGCGCTGACCGATTTCGGCATTGCGCGCGCACTCGATCCGGCAGCGCGCATGACGCAGACCGGCGCCGTCGTCGGAACGCCGCACTACATGAGCCCCGAGCAGGCGCGCGGCAAATCGATCGATGGACGTTCGGATCTCTACAGTCTCGGCGTGGTGCTTTACGAGCTTCTGGTCGGGCGCGTGCCGTATCAGGCGGACGACTCGCTCGCCGTCGGCATCATGCACATCAGCCAGCCGGTGCCGGTTTTGCCCGACGAGATCATCTCGCTGCAGCCACTGATCGCGCGCATGCTCGCCAAGCAACCCGAAGACCGATTCCAGGACGGACAGGAAATCGCCTTGGCGATCGGCGAGCTCGAAGGCCGCAACGGTGCGAACGAAATGTACGCGTCGAATCCATCCGACGCCTTCCGGCGCGATACGCCGCCGATCGGCCCATTCAATTCGATGCGGACGACACCAATCGGCGCGTTCGATTCAATGCGGACGACACCGACGCGTCCGCAGCGGGCTATTTCGACGCCACGCGACAGTGGTTCCCGCGAGCGCGCGGAGCCCAATATCGGCCGTCTCGACGAAATTGTCGCTGCGGTCAGCGAGGACGGCATGCGCGCCGAACGCGGCGCGCGCACGACCTATCGTCAGCGCAGCCGCCGCGGTCCGTGGCTGCTCGCGGGCTTGTTGCTGCTGATAGCACTCGGCGGCGCGGCATGGATGTTTCAGGATCGCCTGCGCGCGCTGTTGCCGCGTACCGAATTCAACGACACGCTGGCCCGCGCACAACGCGCACTCGATCAGGGACGCCTCACCGGCGATCAGGACAGCGCACGCGAATTGTTTCAGGCAGCGCGTGCGCAGGACCCCGACAACGACGTCGCCCGTGCTGGTCTCGAAAAAGTGGGCCACAAGCTTCTCGATCGCGCTTCCGACGAGCTCAAACGCAACGATCTCGCCGCCGCGCGCCAATCGCTCGATGCGGCGCGCGAGCTGCTTGGTGGCGGCACGGCCGTCGATGCGCTCGCGAAATCTCTCGCTCAAGCGGAAAGCAACGGTGCGCAAACCGAGCAAGTGCTTGATCAGGCAAGACAAGCGCTCGACGCCGGCAGAGTGCTCGGGGACGACGGTGCGGCCGCGTTGTACAAGCGTCTTCTCGCTTCTGATGCGTCCAACGCACTGGCGCAGGCAGGACTGCAGAAATCCGCGGACGCGCTCGCGGGCCAGGCGCGCGGCGCATTCGCCGCGCACGATCTTGCAACCGCGGAATCACGAATCGATGCGATCGCCGGCATTCTTCCGACTTATCCTGCGTTGAGCGAATTGCGCGGCGAACTTGCGCAGGCGCGCTCGGGCCAACGCGCATCGATCGAAGACGATCTGCAACGCGCCGATGCGCAAGTGCGTGCCGGCCATCTGACCGGCGGCGACGACAGCGCGCTCGAACTCTTCCGTGCCGCCATCAAGCAGGATCCGGAAAATGCGCGCGCGAAGGAAGGCCTGCGTCGTGTCGCGCAGGCGCTTGTGATGCAAGCGAATGCGGCGATCGAAGACAATAATCCGGCAGTCGCCGAAAAGCTGCTTTCGGCCGCCGCCGAGCTCGCGCCGAATCTTCCGGAACTCCGCGAAGGTCGCATCAACCTTCGTGAGTTGCACGAACGCATCGACATCGCCGCGGAACGCCCGACGCTCGTCGCGGCGGATAACGATCGCGTGCAGAAGCTCGTCGCGGAGGCCGCGCAAGCCGAGGCGGCCGGCAATCTGATCATTCCGCCCGGCGACAGTGCCTACGACAAGTACCGCGCGGCGCTCGAAATCGACCGGAACAACAAGGAAGCACAGGACGGCATCGCGCGTCTGCCCACGCGTGCGAAAGAGCTGTTCGACAAGGCGCTGACGGATGGAACGCCGCAACGCGCGCGCGCGCTGCTGGATACGGTGCGGCAGATTTCTCCGGCGGACGCGCAAGTCGCGCCGATGGCCGAGCGTCTCGCCAATGTGTTTCTCGATCAGGCCGAAGCACGCGTCCGCGAAGGCCGTCGCGACGATGCGACGCGTGCTCTGGATGCCGCGCGCGAATTGAGTCCGGTCAATCCGCGCGTTGCGCCGCTCGATGCGCGGATTCGTGCGTTGCCGAGTGCGCAGCAGGGTTAATCTGGCGCAGTCGCCTTTTAACTTGACGAAGAGCGTATGTGCCTGCTTCTGATCGCTGTCCGCGCGGTGCGCGCAAGGCCGCTGTTGCTGCTGGGTAACCGCGATGAATTCCGTGCGCGCGCAAGTGCCGCAGCAGAACCGTGGGATGAAGACTCGCGCGTCGTCGGCGGTCGTGATCTCGTCGCCGGCGGTTCGTGGCTCGCCGTGCGCACGGACGGACGATACGCCGCCGTCACCAACGTGCGATCTGGTTTGCCGGCAACGGCGCCGAAATCACGCGGGTGGCTGGTGCGCGATTTCGTACTCGGCAACACCAGTTCTCGCGAGTTTGTTGATGCTGTCCACACGGATGTCGAAAGCTACGGCGCGTTCAATCTCGTCGTTGGCGATCGGGAAACGACCTGGGTATATGGCACAGCCGATGCGGCGCCGCGGCAGCTAAGCGACGGTGTGCACGTGATCAGCAATGGACGCATCGGCGTGCACTGGCCGAAAACCGAACGCCTGCAGCAGCGATTCGTCGAGGAGATTTCGTCCGGCCGTGAAATCGACGGCACGCGTCTGCTTGATCTTCTCTTCGATGAGAATCAACCGGCGGACGAAGCGCTGCCGGATACCGGCGTCGGACTCGACCTGGAGCGCCTCCTCGCGCCGGTGTTTGTACGCGGCAGCGCGCATTACGGCACGCGCGCGAGCACGCTGGCGTATTTCGCCGATGACGGCGGCGCGATGCTCCGCGAGCGTGGCTTCGGACCAAAAGCGCGTGCCGAGAGCGAAATAACCTGGCGCATGAAGCCTGGAGCGCGCGATTGGGTAGTCGAATGATGATTCGGGCCCCGGCGGGTCCGGACTACCGCGAGCGATCGCGCCTTCTTCCTCGAACGGAACTGCCATGAGGATCGACGGCTCCATGGCACGCCGAAGCAAGATGTGGGTATTCCTGCAATTTCCGCTCACGCGCATCGTGATCGCGGTGGTGGCGCTTACGACACTCGTTGGTGCGATCCAGGTTTGCGCGCAAGCGCTCGGCGTCGCGCCGCATTCGACCGCGAGCGTATTCGTCGCGATGCTGATGATGCTGGCGACGCTGGCGGTCTACGCGGGTTTCGTGCGTCTGATCGAGCGCCGCCGGGTCAGCGAGCTCGGACTCAACGGAGCCGCGCTCGAGTTCGGCTCGGGTTTTGGCATTGGCGCGTTCCTGTTCGCGCTCACGATGGTCGTGCTCTATGCGCTGGGCCAGGTCGATATCACAATGGCGGGCGGCTGGGAGGTACTCGGTCTTCCGCTGCTCGATGCGCTCATCGCTGCAGTCACCGAAGAAGTGCTGATGCGCGGCGTGCTGTTCCGCATCGTCGAGGGGAGTCTCGGCAGCTGGATTGCTCTGGTCTTCTCGGCCGCTCTGTTCGGCGCGCTGCATGGGTTCAATCCCGGCGCCACATTGACCAGCAGCATCGCAATCGCGCTTGAGGCGGGCGTGTTGCTCGCCGCGGTCTTCATGTACACGCGAAGGTTGTGGATGGTGATTGGCCTGCATACCGCCTGGAATTTCACCGAAGGC
>DASYJJ010000016.1:0-11188 GCA_035996605.1 Rhodanobacteraceae bacterium | reverse complement strand
CGATATGCGCGTGCCAGGCGTCGTAGCGATGTTCGCGTCGCCGCAGAAATGCAATCGCGCGCCACCAGAGTACGAAACGAGCCAGTCCGCGCATCCGCGGATAAGGGAGACGCACCACGGTGATTCCGTCGCAGCGATCGATCGCCTTCTGCGGTGCGTTCGGAACGCGCGGCGTCAGGAGCGTCACGCGATGTCCGCGACGTCGCAACTCATCGGACAACGTGCGCACCTGCGATTCGGCGCCGCCGCCACCGCGCACCGGGAAGCCGCTCTCGAGAATCATCAAGATGCGCAGAGGGCGGGCGTCACGCGCCATCGAGGTGCTCCCGCAGCCAGAGCTCGAGCACGACGAGCTGCCAGATCGCGGCCGAATGATCCCATGTGCCGCGACGATGTTCCTCCATCAGGCGATCGATGCACGCAGGTTGGAACCAGCCCCGCTGGCGGGTGCGGCGGTCGTCCAGAACATCGCGAGTGAATGTGCGGAACGCATCGTTTTCGCGCAACCAGACCGCGACCGGCAGACCGAAGCCCTGTTTTTTCTTGCGCAGCACGGCTTGCGGAAGCACATTGCGCATGGCGCGCTTGAACAGGTGGCGCTTGTCCAGGCCGCGCACTTTCTGTCGTTCGGCAAGACGACCGGTGAACGCGACCAGCGCCGGATCGAGATAGGGAAAACGCACGCTGACACCGTGCATCTTGCATGCGCCATGCACTTTCACCAGATCGTTCTGCGCGATCGCGTGCAGAAGATCCAGGCGCATGATGCGATGCAGGGGACTCGCGCTTTCGCCCAACGCGTAAACGCGGCGCATCTCGTCCAGCGACGTATCGCGCGGCACGGCCGCTCTGAAGTCGCCGCTGAGGAGTTCGTCGTAATAATCCGACGCGAACGAGTCGTCGGTATAAAACCGGTCAGGATTCGGCAGCGAAGCGCGCGCGACAAAATTGCCGATGCGCTGCAGCGAGTTTCGATGACTGTGGCTGGCGCTCTTGCCGATCCAGTTTCCGATCGCACGCAGCGGCGTCGGGAGACGATGGTATGTCTCCATGATGCGATCCTTCGCGTAGCGCTGGTTGCCGCCGAAGACTTCGTCGCCACCGTCGCCGGCCAGCAACAAATTCACGTCATGGCTTCGCGCAAGCTCAGCGCAGACCATCGTCGGAATCGCCGAAGCGTTGCCGAACGGCTGATCGTAGGCACGTACCGCCGCGCCGAGCAGCTCGAGCGTACGACTGCTGTCGACGACCTCGGTGAATGGTCGTGCTCCGCACGCGTCCGCGGCGAGGCGCGCGTAACTGAGCTCATCGTAGCCCTGTTCGCCGAAGCCGATCGAAAAGGTATCCACGCGCCGGGGCGATAGTTTGCGCGACAGCAACGAAACGATGCTCGAACTGTCGGTGCCGCCGGAGAGGAAACATCCCCATGCGCTCGCCTGTTCCGGGCAGAAGTCCTGCACCGACGTCGTGATCTGCTCGAGGAGTTGCGCGGCGAGGTTGGCTTCGGTTCCGGCGAGATCGGCTGGGTATTCCGGAATGAAGTAGCGCAGTGTTTCGATGCGACCGTCGTTCCACGACAGGCGTGTACCGGGCTCGATGCACGCGATATCGCGGCAGATCGTGCGAGGCGCCGGTATGCAGCTGAAGTTGAGGTAGTGGTAGATCGCTTCGAGATCGACTTCGCGCGTGCATGCGGGCGAAGCGAGCAGCAGGCGCAAGTCCGTCGCAATGACGATTCCATCGCGTGTCTTCAACACATACAGTGGAAGACTCGCAAAGTGATCGGTGCTGGCCGCGAGGCGATTGCCATCGGCGCTCCACTGCACATGTGCGAAGCGACCGCGCCAGTCGCGTTGCACGGGCGTCGCGCTTTCCATGCGCGCAACTCGCGGGTCGCCTTCGATGAGGTCGGCGAGCGCAATACCACCGCTGGCGTAACGCCGGACCGCGCCGCGAGCGAGCACGCGGAAGTGCGGCGTGCCGCTGTCCACCGTCTCGAAGCCGGGCAGTGCGGGCAGCCATTTCTCGGCAGCAGCGCCCGCGGCGATCACGAAGTCGCCGATGACTCCAGAGCTTGAAGATACGGATTCGACCGGAGTCATCACGCGCGACGTTCCATTGCGCTCAGCCAAGCCGCTTCCGTCGCAGCGACCATCGAAGGAATGGCGTAGTGCGCAACGATTTCTTGCCGCGCGGCGTCGGCCACGCGCCGCCGCAGCGCGACGTCAGTGCAGAGTCGCGTCAGCGCATCGACGAGCTCCGCGCGACTGCCGGACGGGAACAGCAGACCCGTTCTTCCGTCATCGATCAGTTCCACGTTGCCTCCGGCGTCGGACGCCAGCACGGCGCATCCCGCCGACATGGCTTCGAGCAGCACGTTCGACAGCCCTTCCTCGAGCGACGGAAGCACCAGCACGTCGGCAAGCCGCATCAGTTGCAGTGTATCGCGACGCTCGCCGAGCCAACGCACATCGAGTCCGAGACCGCGCGCATCGGCGTGCGCCTTCAACGGGATCTCGAGCTCGCCGCTGCCGGCAACCAGCAGCAACGGTCGGCGCGCGGCTGGCATCTCGGCAAGCGCATCGAGCAGCAGCGGCAGATTTTTCTCGACGACCAGCCGACCGACGAACAACGCGACCGGGCGTGCTCCGGACAGATCCAGCTCGGCGCGCGCATGCGCGAGGGTCGCCTCGTCCAGCGGCTCGGGAAGGGCTACGCCGTTCGGTATGACAACGATCCGTTCAAGCGGAAATCCGGTTCGAGTGGAGGTTTCCCGCGCACCGGCATGAGTATTCGCAATGGCGAAGTTGCAGCGACGCAGGATCCAGCGCTTGATCTGCCATTGGCGTGGCGTATAGACATGGAAGAGCCCACGTATCGACGCGACAAACGCGGTACGCGGAACGAACGGCAGCAGCGCGCGCACCCACAGTTCGGCCGTCAGGGAAAAACACTGAATGATGTCGTATCGCCCGCGTCGGAGTTGCGCCGCCAGCGCTCCGATGAATCCCAGGTCAAAGCGCCTCTGCTTGGCAACGTGCGATATCGGAACGCCGGCCGCTTCCAGCCGATCGACAAGGAACGACGGATTGCGAAAAAACATCAGCGCAGGTTCCCAACGCGTGCGATCGAGAGCGCTGAGCAGGTGCACGATCTGACGTTGGGTTCCGCCGACTTCCATTTCGTCGGTCACGACCAGGACACGCGTGCGATCAGCCATGCACGACCTTCGCGAAGCAGTCGTAGAGCCGGCCGGCTTCAATGCGCACGTCGAACTCGCGTTCGACTTTGGTCCGGCCCGCCTTTGCGTAGGTGTCGCGCGACGCCGGATCGGCGAGGAGCGAAGCCACCGCATCCGCCAGCGCAATCGGATCTCGTTGATTCACGATGCGTCCGCTGATGCCATCGTCGATCAGCTCGGGTATGCCGGATACGCGCGTGCTGATCACGGGCAGTCCCGCTGCCATCGCTTCTGTGAGCACATTCGGAATTCCGTCCGCGTTGCCTTCCGGCGTGACCACGCAAGGCATGACCATGAGCGTCGACTCGGCCATTGCCTTGCGTACTTCAGTCTGCGGCCGCGCGCCGACGAACGTCACGCGATCTCCAAGGTCAAGTTGCGCGCGCAGCGCCTCGAGACGGGCGCGCTCTTCGCCTTCGCCGATGATGACGCTCTCGAATGGCACGCCGCGGTCGCGCAGGAGCGCGAGCGCTGGCAGCAGCACGTCGAAGCCCTTGATCGCATCCAGGCGACCCACCGAGAGCAGGCGGTGCGGAAGTCGTCCGTCGCGGCTGAACACGGTTTCGCCGAGATCGAGCGCGGAATGCATGACCTGCACCGGCACCGCGCCGGGCTCGCTCATCCAGCGAGCCATGTGGCGTACGTTGTTGCGCGTGATCGTGACCGCGAGGTTCGCCGCAGCGAGCTTGGCGGACATCATGTGATCCTCGACGAAGATGTCGTGCGCACGGCTGGTGAACGAGAAGGGCTTGCCGAGCACGCGTCCGAGGAACCAGGCGACGCTCGCCGGATACGTAGCCCACGGCGCGTGGATGAGATCCGGATCGAAACGACGTATCCAGGCAAGCTGACCTGCGGCGCGGCAAATGGCGGACAACGTCTTGAAGAGGACGGCGGGCTGACGCCACATCCCCGCGCAGAGTCTTGCGATGAAGCCGAGCGTTGTCAGCGGCTGACGCAGGATAAGCCCGAGGAATGCGAGGATCGAAGCCACATCACCGCGCGGATGGCGCGTTCGGTCGAGCAGTGCCGCCGCGCGGTCCTGCACGATCTTTTCGGTCGCGGGCTTGAGCGACAGTATCGCGATGTCGGCGCCGCGTTCGATCACGGCGTGCATCTCGCGGACAATGAACGTCTCGGACCAGCAGGGAAACAACGACACCACGTACAGGATTCGCATCGGTCGAAAAGTCGGGAAGTTATCGGGACAGCGTTTCTTTGTGACGCGTGACGTACCACACCCCGCCCGCGCGACCCGCCAGGAAATCGAAGAAGCCAAGCACGGCATACGCGTTCATGCGCACGAATGTCGCGGGAATGTGTACCGGGAGTTGCCGGAGCAGCTCGGGTTTGAGCATGCCCGCGACAGCCAGCGTATAGAACGCACATTGCGCGAGCGCGAACAGGAACCACAGTCGCGACGGCTCCGCCAGAGCGATATGAAAATTGCTCAGCAACAAAACGAGCATGCACCACGGCGCCGTCAGCCGCAGCCACTTGTGGCCCCAAAGACGCCAGCCCAGCGGATGCGTCCAAGGCAAGAGCAGCGACGGATCGCGCGCGATCAACTGGAAATTCCCGGCAAGCGTGCGCCTCTTTCGGGACGACTCGATCGCCGGATCCGCCGACGGGCGATCCCATGCACGCGCGTCGCTGGCGAGAACGATGCGTTTTCCGGCGCGCGCGATTTCGAGCGGAATCCACAGATCGTCCAGCACGAGACCCGGTGGAATTGCGGGCAGCAAAGCCGTTCGCGCCGCGTAAAGCGCGCCGCTGACGCCGATCATCGAGCCGCTCTGCGATTCCGAGCTGCGCAGGAATTTCTCGTAGCGCCAGTAGAAGTCCAGACCCGAGCCGAACTCGCTGGATGCGCGCTCGAACATGAGCTCGCCGCCCGCGACGCCGACATCGGGATCGGCGAGCGGCTGCAGAAGCGCGCGCAGCGCACCGCGCTCGATGCGCTGCCGGGTGTCGGCGAACATCGCGATCTCTCCGCGAAGCTGCGGTATCAGATCGCCAAGACAAGCGGACTTGCCGCGACGAAGCGGAAACACGCTGGCATGAAGCCGCGGATCGTCGCAGTCGTGCAGTACTTGCGCAGTGAGATCTTCGGAGCCGTCCGATGCGACATAGATGCGCAATCGATCCGCCGGATAGTCGAGTGCGGCGATGTTGGCGAGTTTGATCCTGAGCTCGTCGGCGGCGTTGTAGGCAACGATGACGATGTCGACCATCGGCTCCCAGTCGCGCGCCGCGATCGCGCGCGGTTTGCGGCGCGCAAGCAAGAACATCGCGATTGGATATCCGAAATACGTCCACGCGAGCGCGAGAAAGGCGAGCAGGAATGCGGCTTTCATGGCGCGCCGCCGGTGCGGCCGAGCAAACGCTCGCGGACGCGCTCGTATCGGCGGTCGCCGAGCGCGCGCTTGGCGAGGCCGAGAACCGTATAGCGGGCGCGCGCTCGCGCAATGCCGCGCCCTCTGATCCAGCCTGCGATCGTCATTTCATCGAGCGAGGCCGTGACCGCCATGCGCGGCAGCAACGCAGCGCGCGTGCCGATTCGACCGGGTTCTGAGCTCAGTACATGGCGATAGCCGCACTCGCGCGCAATCTCCGGCAGATCCGAGCGCATGCGTCCGCCGGGTGGCGCGAGCAGGCTCACCGGTTGGCCGATCTTGTCTTCGATCAGGTTGCGCGAACGCAGCAAGTCCTGGCGTAGCTCAGCCGGCGCCAGATCGGTGAAGTAAGTGTGGTTCCATCCGTGCGACTGGATCGACATGCCTGCCGTCGCCATTTCGCGCAAGTCGCTCCAGCTCGCGAGCCCGGCTTCGCCGATGCGCCCGGGATTGACGAAGAAATCGGCGCACATTGCACGTTTGCGCAGCGCGGGAAATGCAAGGCGATGGTTGCTGACATGGCCATCGTCGAACGTCAGGAGCACCGCTCTGCGCGGATGTTCGAGCCAGTCCCGCGCACTGGTGCCGCCGCCGGCCAGTGCAGCGATCGTGTCGAGATGCGCGTCCAAGCGCGCCGACGAAACCGAATAGTGGCGATCCTCATGGTGCAGGTCTCGCGCATCGGCGTCGCCGTCGCCGATCGCGTGATACATCAACGCGAGCGTCGTGAAAGGCGCGTCGGGATTTGAAGGATGCGTGGCATTCATCAAGGCATTAGCGGGTGTACGTCAGCAACACCGAGTAGGTGCGGTCCGAATAGCCGGCGTCGAAGATGGTGCTGTCACGCGAAAGGTTGGCGGCGCGGAATTGCCACGACCAGTGGCGTGCCTGCTGCCAGAGCAGCCCAAGCCAATAGGCGTTGTCGTCGTCGGTGCGATCGATATCCGAATAGTCGCGATGCTCGCGACCCGCGCCGGCGAAGAGGGTGAAGGTTGGCTGAAACAGCCACGAGACCGAGGCGATGTAGCCGAACGTGCGTTGATTGAGTGTGTTGGCGCCGACATAGTCGATGTGCCGCCAGAATGGCGCGGCATCGAAGCGGAAGTCGCCTTGCGAGTGCAGCAGGTCGAAGCCCACCTGTTCCTGTACATACACCTGCGGAGACACGACGGCGCCGTTGCGCCCCGATCCGACGCCGAGATTGCCGAGCTGGCTCGGGTCGACGATGAGATCCTGGCTCGCGTCGCTGAATTCGCGCGATGCGTTGAGGGCCAGCGACGTTGCCGCCGATGGCGCCCACGTTGCCGTGCCGCGCAGCAGCGGGCCGGAGTCGTCATCCACGTGCAGGAAATTCAGCCAGCTGTAGCCGACCGCGACATCGAATTTGAACACGCGCGTTTCGTCGTGATAGCCCGCGTAGGCATCATAACGGTCGTACTCGAACTCCTTGGACGCGGCCTCGTCGTATCGAACCTGTGACGCCGCCAGCGCTCCGGCGATGTTGTTCTGATCGCTGAAGAGGTACGCCAGCTGTCCGACGGCGCTCAGACGATCGCCGTTGAACTCGGTGCTGGTCTCCGCATAAGTGTTGGTATAGCGCAGATCGAGCTTGCCGCGCAGCGTGTCGCTGAAATGCGCGCGCAGCGTGGGCCCGGTGCTGAACACGTTGGTCTGCTGCTGGTTGCTTGGTGCGTCGCTCACCAGCACGTTGACCGGCTGGCGGCCGAGGTAGTCCTCGAACACCCAGTCGAAGCGTTCCGGGTTGATCGACCAGTCGACAACGCCCGACAGCAGCGAGCGGAATTCGTCGCCGAACGCATTCTGCAGGTAGTCGCGGTACTCCAATTGTCCGCCGACATCGGCGGTGAGCGTCGAGCCCTGTTCCTTGACGTCGAAAGTCATCTGCGGCGTCAGTATGTTCTGGCTGACGGGATCGGTTCGGCTCAGATTGACGTTGCTGTCGTTCTCGGCTTGGACGCCGAGCGTGTAGTTCAGCACGGGATCGGCGTGCGCGTTCGCGCAGGCGGTCGCTGCGGCGATACCGATGACCATCCAGGCACGATGCGCGCTTGACATGGAATCCACCCCCTGAGTTGACTGCCGAGTCCCGCCGGCCGGCCCCTTGGCCGGCTTCTCCCCACACTGCGCATCCGTTGCGAAAAACGGTTGCGCGCACCTGCCGGATCCATCGTTCGCCGCGCGCTTCGCTGCGCAATGACCCCTGCGCAGGCGATACCTTACAGCCATCAAGGCAGCTGGTTGAACACCACGCCGGCAAACCGGTTCGGATCGAAAATGGACGCCGCCTGCGCGATCGCCGCTGGCGTATCGCGACCGTACCCGACCACGAGCACGATGAAATCGGCGAGATCCGCCAGGATGCGCGCGTCCGGCGATCCCTTGACCGGCGGGCTGTCGATGAAGAGATAACGGTCCGGATAACGACTGCGCAGCGAGTCGAGCACCGCGCGCATACGGAACGACGAAAAATATTCGGCGCTCATCTCGCGCGGCTTGCCGACCGGAATCAGCCGCAGTCGCGGAATGCCCGTGTGGTACAGCACCTTCTCGATGCCGAGCGCGGGGTGTTCGAGATAATCGATAAGGCCGCCTTCGGACGGATGCACGCCAAGCGCGGTGTGCTGGACCGGATGGCGCACGTCGCAATCGATCAGGAGCGCCGTCTTCGCTTCATCGAACGCGAATGCGGTGGCGAGATTGCGCGCTACGAAGCTGCCGCCGGAGCGATGGCTGACCGGCACGACGAGCGTCACGAAATTGTTGGCGCCGCCGAGCGCGAGGAGCCGCGTGCGTATTTCGCGGAACGCATCGGCTTGTTCGCGGGCCGACTCGTCGCGATGGATGATGCGGCGCTCTTCGAGCGTACGCGTGGTGAGCGCGTGCGGCTCGACGATGCGCGCGATCGAACGCGATGCGCGCGTGCGCAGCGCGAGATCGCTCGCGGCCATTTCGAGCGCTTCGCCCACACGGTCCACTGTCTTGCCGATATCGCCGCTCACCGCATCGCCTCCATGCGCATCAGGTACGTGATCGCGTAGGTCACCGCTACGCCCGCGATGAGCAGGAACGCGATGATTAGTTGCGCCGTCTTGCGTCGGCGATCCGACGGCGTCGGATACGGAGGAATGGCCACCAGCACCGGGATGCCGGCGAGGCGTTCGATCGTCGCAGCCGAACGCACGCGCGGATCGAAGCGCGCATAACCGAACAGGAGACCGAACGGAAGCACGATTCCGATGGCAAGTCCTGCCATCGCGAAATGCATCGGACGCAGGCCCGCCGGACGCGTCGGCATGACGGCCGGTTCCTGAATGCGGAACGTGAGGCCGCGGCCTTCTTCGTCGAGGTTCATCGATACGCGCGCGTTTTCGCGACGCTTCAAGAGATCCTGGTAGACATCGCGATTGACTTCGTAGTCGCGCGTCAACTCGGCCAGAGCGCTCTCCGAAGAGGCGACGCGGCGGCTGCGGTCGAGCTCGGAATTGAGCAGCGTTTCGGTCGCACCCATGCGCGATTCGCCGGCGGCGATCTGGCGGCGCACGTCGGCGAGCTTGCTGCGCAGCTCCCCGTACAGCGGGCTGTACTGGATACTCTGGTCGATTGCGGTCGGCGTTCCGGATGCGGTGTTGCCGGTCTTCGCGTTTTCCGCGGCGTCGAGCTGTCGGCGCAGGTCTTCCATCTGGTGGCGCAGGCGCACGACGTCGGGGTATTGATCGGTGTAGGTCAGCAGCAGCTTGTCGAGTTGTCCTTGCAGCTCGGCGAGTTGCATGCGGTAGAGTCCGGCGCGCGTCTGCACGGCGGTCACTTCCGATTCGCCCGAAAGCTGCGAGGACAGCGCGGACTCGGTCGAGTGGAGTTCCATCAGATTGAGCCGCGTCTGCTCGAGCCCCGAGCGCAACGCACCGATCCGGCTGTTGGTGTCGGCTTCGCTGCCCGGATGTGCGTCGGCGTTTTCCTCGCGATATTTCTTCAGGTTGTCTTCCGCTTCGGCGAGCTTGCGGTGATAGTCCTCGACCTGGCTGTTGATGAATTCGTACGCTTCGCGGCTCTCGCGTTCCTTCGCCGCAAGACTTTCCTGGATGAAAAGTTCCGCGAAACGCTGGGTGACGTGAAACGCGCGCTGGGGATCGCTGTCCGCATAGTCGATCTGGATGAGGTTGTCCCGCGGGCTCGAAATCGTTGTGCGCTTGGTGATCGCCTCGGTCATTCGATCCTGTTCCGTCGGAGTCGGATTCCCTACAGCCCATCCACCGATCTCGAGGATTCCGGATAACACCTTGCGGCTGAAAATGACCTCGCGCGCGATCGATGCACGGTCGGCAACGCCGGTAGCCACCGCGCGGCCTTCCATCAGGCCCGTCACGATGTTGCTTTCCTGAACCAGGATCGTGGTCGACGATTCGTACTTTCGCGGCACCGTGACGCCGATCAGGAGCGCGGCGAGCGCGATCACGGCGAACAGCGTCGTCAGCATGACCATGCGACGGCGTGCCTCGGCCAGAAGGACCGAAACCAGATCACCCGTCGGTAACGCCAAATCCGCCATTTGCTGCTGCTCCAACCTCAGAATACGCGTTCAGGAACGGTGATCACGTCGCCGGGCGCGACCGGATAGTTGGTCGAGAGATCGCCCTTTTGGAGGATCCGGTCCAGCCGCACCGCATAAGCGCGTGTGGCTTCGCCTTCTTTACGATAGAGCTCGGTGCTGTCGGCCGCGGCGAACTGGTTGGTGCCGCCAGCGGCGAGCACCGCGTCGAGAACGGTCATGCCCTGGCGGTACGGCACCGATACGGGCTGATGCACTGCACCGGTCACGCGCACGCGCGAAAGATATTCGTGGCTGCGAAGCTGGGTCAGGATGACCGTGACCTGCGGGTCGCGGACGAAGGTCTTCAGCTTGTCCTGGATGTCCGCCGCCACTTCTTCGGGCGTGCGGCCACCGGCATCGATATCGCCGACCAGCGGAACCGAAATCTTGCCGTCGGGGCGCACCGGGACGCTGACGTCGAGGCCGGGATTCTGCCAGACCGAGACTTTCACCTCGTCGTCCACGCCGATCCGGTACGCCGTGACAGCCTGCGCCTGCGGATTCACTTTCGGAGCCTGTTGGGATCCCGTGGTCGTCACGCATGCGGCGAGCGCAAGAAGACCGCCGACGATCAGCAAACGGAGCGCAAAACCCATATCGATCCCCTCCCAAGCCCAAAAAGTGTGAAACCTATCACAGACCGCAAGTTCCGGATTCTAGCAGTCGGGTTCGTGTACGAATTGTCGCAAAACACCGTTTCTTCACGTAAGAATAGTCGACGGAGCCCCTTGAATCCGGGCTCTGGCTACTGTTTGTAGAAGTCGCGATACCAGTCTACGAAGCGGCCGATGCCGACTTCGATGGGCGTCGATGGTGAATAGCCCGTGTCGCGACGGAGCTCCTCGACGTCGGCGTACGTATCCGGCACGTCGCCGGGCTGAAGCGGCAGCAGCACCTTTTCCGCCGTGCGGCCGAGCTTGGCCTCCAGCACTTCGATGTAAT
>DASYJJ010000015.1:0-9290 GCA_035996605.1 Rhodanobacteraceae bacterium | reverse complement strand
CGAGATCGGGCGTCGTCCGATCGCGCTTCTCGAGCGTATCGCGGACGGCGCCGCGCACGCGGGCGGCCTCGGCCCCATGACCAAGATGATCGAGCATTTGCGCGGCGCCGAGGACAAGTGCGCACGGATTCGCGATGCCCTTCCCGGCAATGTCTGGCGCCGAGCCGTGCACCGCTTCGAAAATCGCGGCTTCGGTGCCGATGTTCGCGCCCGGCGCAAGGCCGAGTCCGCCGACGAGTCCCGCGCAAAGATCGGAAATGATGTCGCCGAAAAGATTCGTCGTGACGATCACGTCGAACTGCTCGGGACGCATGACGAGCTGCATGCAGCAGTTGTCGACGATGAGCTCGTTCGCTTCGATCTCGGGATAATGCGCGGCGACTTCGCGCGCAACTTTCAGGAACAGCCCTGATGTCGACTTCAGGATATTCGCCTTGTGCACGATGGTGACTTTGCGCCGGCCGACGTTGCGTGCGAGATCGAACGCGTAACGCACGATGCGCTCGGAACCGCGACGCGTGACCTTCTGAGTCAATGTCGCGGTTTCGCCGTCGGCCGAAACCTGCTGGCCTTCGCCGATGTAGGCACCCTCGGTGTTTTCGCGCACGGTGATGAGATCGACGCCGTCCGGAAACCGCGACTTCGTGTTCGGAAACGAAATCGCCGGACGCACGTTGGCATAGAGATCGAACCGCTTGCGCAGCTCGACATTGAGCGAGCTGAAGCCTCCGGCCACCGGCGTCATCAATGGGCCCTTGAGCGCGACGCGATGTCGCGCAATGGCGTCGAGCGTCGCCTGCGGCAGGAGCTCGCCGACCTTCTGCTGTGCACTGACTCCGGCTTCGACGAACTCGTAGACGAACCCGAGACCCAACGCGTCGAGGACACGCAAGGTTGCGTCGGTGATCTCCGGGCCGATGCCGTCGCCTCGGATGACCACGATGGTTTTGCTCATGAGGCGGAACGCTCCAGCAGACCAACCCCCGGAAACCCGCCTACGCCGTCCCGTGGCTACGGAACGCCGCGGCGATTTGGCCGCCGGGGAAGGATGCGCGACAATGAATGCCTCGGTCGATGCCGTGCAGAGGACCGTCAGCACGTGCCGGGGCTTCTGCTCCGGCCGCTTCAGAGGGCGCGGGGTCGCGCATTATCCGGAAATGCCGTTGCGCTGTACACGCCAAATCCTTTCGGCCCTGACCATCCTTCTGATGGCCTTGGCGCCGCATGTGCGCGCCGCCACGGGCGATGGCGCAGTCCTCCATGTAGGACTCGATCCCGAGTTCGCGGGCACCGCAGCGGCGCCGAGAATCGCTATCAGCGGGACCGCACCCGCGGGTTGCGTGCCCAAGCTCGGGCGCGTCACGCTGGACGGCGCCGATCTCAGCATCGAGCTTTCGCCGCCGGCCACGGCCTGCAAGCAACAGAAAAGGGTTTCGTTCCGGCTGCTGGCCGATCCCGTCGGCGCGACAGGATTGCGAACGCTCCCGGCCGAGGTCTACCGCGTGCGCGTCTACACCGGGTCCGGCACCAGCACACGCCTTGCTGCATTCGCACTCGTCGACACCTCTGCGCCCGCGATGGCCCCGGTTCCCGAAAGCGGGTTCTGGTGGACACAAGCCGGAGCAGACGGCATGGCTGCGACCGGCACCGGCATGAGTCTCGAATTCCAGGAAAACCAGCTCGCAGCGAGCGTGCTCGGATTCAGTGTGACCGGCACGCCGACCTGGTATTTCGGCAGCGCGCCATTGCACGGGCGCGTCGCGCGAATCTCGCTCGTCCAGCTTGCGAATGGCGAAGACTGGTTCTCCGCCGTCGGCGCGCAACCGGACGTGCAGCCGGGTCCGCACGTGGATATCGAATTCCTCTCGCCGACGCGCGCGCAGGCGTATCTCGTGCGCACCGACGACGAGGGCAATGTGCAGGCGCGATCGGTCGTCCTTTCGCGCTCGGCCTTCGCGACGGGTCCCGCGGGGACATCCTGGGTCGGGCGCTGGGTATTGGTTCCGGATGACGGCGCAAACACGCGCCTTTACGATTTCGCAGCGCCCAGCAATCACGATGCGGAGAGTTTCCGGCTCGTCGACGCCGCCAGTAACGTTTCGCTCGACTGCCGCCTGGTTGCCGGCACGCAACAAGCCGATGTGTGCACGTTGTCGGCCGCCGCAGGTGTCATCGCCGATTTCGACCAGGTCGGGTACGACCGGTTTTCTGGTCATGGAGCGAATGGCTCGCCGGTGCAGTTGTTGCGCGTGCCGAGGTGAGTTTGCGGGCTGACGCCCGGTCTGCAGTTTCGACGCTTCAAAAACAAAATCAGCGACGACCTTCAGCCCGCCGACGGCAACACCTCGCCGCTCGCAGCTTCCTTCCCGAGCGAATCAAGAAAATCCACCGCGCGCCGCAAATGCGGAATCACAATCGACCCACCGACAACGAGTCCGACGCTGAACACCTCGAAGAACTCGTCCTCGCTGACGCCGGCCTGCTTGCACTGGGCGACGTGATAGCTGATGCAGTCGTCGCAACGAAGTACCAGCGAGGCGACGAGGCCGAGCATTTCCTTCGTCTTGATGTCGAGCGCGCCGGCCTGGTAGGTCTGCGTGTCGAGTGCGAAGAAACGACGTACGACCTGGTTGTCCTGACCCAGGATGCGCTCGTTCATGCGCTTGCGGAATTTCGTGAAATCCTCGACGCGACTCATGCCGATCTCGCGTGGTCGGAACCCGCCAGGAGTTCCTTCAGCTTGCCGCTCTGGTCGGCCGCCACGAGCTCATCGTAGGTTCCGACATAAGTGCCGTCGATGAAGATCTGCGGCACCGTGCGGCGACCGTGGCTCCGCTCGAGCATTTCGGCGAGCTTGCCGGGTTCGCGGTCGACGCGGATCTCGCGATAGTCGCAGCCTCTGTGTTTCAGGAAGTTCTTGGCGGCGACGCAATAGGGACAGACTGCGGTGGTGTAGATTTCGGCCAGAGCCATCGATTTTCGATCCGGTGGGCTGCGCCGAAAGAGTGCGGGTGCGCCCGATCGAACGCAAGAGCCGCCTGCGGCGTTCGGGGCATGAATGCGAGCTGAGCATTGGGGCGCAAACCGCCCAAAGTGCGGCTCCGCGGTGGCGGAGCGCCCTGCTGCGCGCTATGGTGCCGGCCGTACGATCACGCTTTCCGCCATGGCTTCCCTGCGCGCAATTACCCTTCTGGCATCGGCCTGCATCGTGGGCCTGGCCGGCGCTCGCGATGTCGACGTCAAGCTGCCCGACATCGGCAGCTCGGCGGGTTCAGTCATGTCCCCGCAGGACCAGCGCGACTACGGCGCCAGCGTCTTGCACGAATTGCGCTCGTACGGCCTCGTGCTCGACGACGCGATTCTCGACGAATACATCAACGCGCTCGGCTATCGCCTCGTTGCGAACAGCGAACGACCGGATCTGGCGTTCACGTTCTTCATCATGCGCGACAACGACATCAACGCATTCGCGGTTCCCGGCGGATACATCGCCGCAAACGTTGGCTTGATCACCGCGATGACGCGCGAGGACGAGCTCGCCGCGGTGCTCGCGCACGAAATCTCGCATATCACGCAGCAGCATCTGCTGCGCGCATTCGAGGACATGAAGAAGATGTCGGTGCCGATCATGCTCGCCATGCTCGGCATCCTCATCGCGAGCTCGCATCGCAACGACGATTCCGGCACCGCCGCGATCATGACCGGCACGTCGCTGATGCAGCAGCATCAGATCAACTTCACGCGGCACGACGAAGCGGAAGCCGACCGCGTCGGCATCCAGACCATGGCGCGCGCGGGCTATGACCCGATGGCGATGGCCGATACGTTCGCGACACTGCAGCGCGTGATGCGGGTCAACGGCGTCGACGTGCCCGAGTTCCTGCTCGACCATCCGGTGGATACCTCGCGCATCGCGGACGCCAAGGCGCGCGCACAGAATCTGAGCTGCTCGAATGTTCCGTCCGGAGCGCCGCCGCCGCCGCATGCGGCGGAAGGTCCATTGAATCTCAATCTGCCGAGTCCGCGCGTTCCCGAAGTCAGTTCGGACAGCGGCGAAGACGTAAGCGCAGCCGCCTCCAGCGACGCCGCAACGATGACCGTCGAGAAACACGGCAAGGACGGCATGCTGCCGCGCGTATCGGTCACGGCGTGCGGCGTGCACAGCTTGGCCGAGGAAACCTACTTCGAGCTGATGCGCGAGCGCGCACGAGTGCTCGCTGCCGATACGCCGGCCAAGTTGCGGGCGTACTACGCGGAAAATCTCGGCCGGGATCCGGCGTTCGACACGACCGCCAACCGCTATGGCTATGCGCTCGCGATGACGCGATCCGGCGAAGCAGCGCGCGCCGTTGCGGAACTTCGCAAACTCACCGCCCGCCAATCGTCGCCTTCGCCGGTTCTGGAACTCGCGCTGGCGGACGCGCTCGAGCAGGCTGGGAACACGCCGGAATCCGAACAGGTCTACGAGCATCTGAGCACGGACTTTCCCGGCAGCCGGGCGGTCACGCTGAGCTACGCCGGATCGCTGCTGGCTCGCGGCGACAAGGACAACGCGCGGCGTGCGCAGTCGCTGCTTCGACCGCTGATCGATCGCTATGCCGGCGATCCGGAGCTGCAGAACAGTTACGGTCATGCGTGCGAGCTCGCCGGCGACAAGGTGCGTGCTTCGGAAGCCTATGCCGAAGCTGCCTACCTGAATGGCCACGCCGAAGACGCATTGAACCAGCTGAAGACGCTGGCCAAGCAACCCGACCTCACGTTCTACCAGCGCTCGCGCGTCGACGCCCGCATTACACAGCTCACGCCGGAAGTCCTGGCACTGCGCAAGCGGAGCACTCCTGATCCCGATCCGCCGGGATCGCTCAGTTTCAAGTGCTGCGGACAGAAGCCCTGATCCAAGCCGGTGTCCGCCAGGATGGCCTTAAGGCGGTCCCTTGGGATGTCCCGAGCAACATTCCTGTAATATCCCGATCGTGATTCTGCGGGGTCCGTATCGCTTTCGGTACCCGATTTTGTCGCCATTGTCATTCAGTCGTAACAAAACACGGCTGCAATACCGACGTCATAAAGCGTCCCCTTGGCGCTGCTCGCGGTGGCTCTGGTGCAAAAGCACATTCTTATCGTTGAAGACGAATCCTCGATCCGCGACATGGTCGCGTTCGCGCTGCGCAAAGCCGGCATGGAAGCGATGCACGCGGCTGACGCACGCGCAGCGCAAAGCGTGATCGGCGAGCGAGTCCCTGACCTCATCTTGCTCGACTGGATGTTGCCGGGCATGAGCGGCATCGATCTCGCGCGCCGTCTGCGCAAGGACGACCTCACACGCGAAGTGCCGATCATCATGCTCACCGCGCGCGGCGAGGAAACCGATCGCGTCAGCGGACTCGACGCCGGCGTCGACGACTACGTCGTCAAGCCCTTCTCCACGCGCGAGCTTCTGGCGCGCATCCGCGCAGTCATGCGGCGCACGCACGGCGAGGATGCCGATGGCGTCGTCGAGCTCGGTGGCCTTCGCGTCGACAGCGCAGCTCATCGCGTATTCTGCGGCGAGCAGCCGGTGCACATCGGGCCGACCGAATACCGCCTGCTGCATTTCTTCATGACCCACGCCGAGCGCGTGTACACGCGAAGCCAGTTGCTGGATCATGTCTGGGGCGGCGGCGTGTACGTCGAGGAACGCACGGTCGATGTGCATATCCGCCGTCTGCGAAAGACGCTCGAGCCGCTCAGCAAGGATGCACTCGTGCAGACCGTCCGCGGCGCGGGCTATCGTTTTTCGACGAGTGTGTGAGCTCGCCGCAGCGAATGAGAAACGCGGCGCGCGGCACACGCGCCAAGCGACGCGATAGCGCGATTGCGATGACCGCTCACAAGCGAAACCCGACGCCTTCGGTGCGTAGCGATCGTCCGGAGGTTTCCCTGCAGCCCGCGAGATGGCTCGCTCTGGGCCGGCCGATGGCTCGGCTCAGTTCCGCAAAGCCGACACCCGAATCATGACTTCGCGATTTGCGCGCGCGTGGCGGAACGCTCTCTGGCGCATCGGCATCGCGTCCGCAATGGCGCTCGTCGTCGGATGGTGGCTGCATGGAATCGCGATCTGCGTTCTCGTCGTCGCGGTCGTTTGGCTCGCGCTCGGCGCGTACCGGCTCGCCGAGCTCGGGCGCTGGCTCGAAAGCGGACGACGTGTGCCGACCAGAACCGGATCGGGCCTCTGGGCCGAAACGCAACACGTCGTCGCGCGCCGGCGCCAGGCTTCGTTCGCAGAGAAGCGGCGTGTGGTCGGTCTCCTCCGCTCGTTTCGCGACGCGGCCGCGGCACTTCCGGACGCGGTCGTCGCGCTCGATGGCGATCATCGCATCCAATGGTTCAATCGCGCCGCGCAGACGCTGCTCGGCCTCAAGTATCCGCAGGATGTCGGCGGACACGTCACCAATCTCCTGCGGGCGCCGCGCATCGTCGAATGGCTCCGCAACGGAGGCATCGATCCGCTGAACGATATTCCCTCGCCCGGCGAAGAGGCTTTGCGGCTCAATTTGAGACTGATCCGCTACGCGGGCGATCAATCGTTGCTGATCGCCCGCGACGTCAGCCAGCTGATGCGGCTCGAACAGGTGCGTCGGGATTTCGTCGCCAACGTGTCGCACGAATTGCGCACGCCGCTGACCGTCGTGCACGGCTATCTCGATCTCATCGAACCCGAGCAGATGCAGGAGTACGAACCGATCCTGCGCGAGCTGCGCAACCAGTCGCGGCGCATGACGCAGATCGTCGAGGACCTGCTGACGCTGTCGCGACTCGAAGCGCAGAACGAGATTCCGGCCGAACGCGTCGCCATGCGACCGCTCATCGAGGCGCTGCGCCGCGAGGCGGTTGCCTTGAGCCAGGGCGAGCACACGGCCAGCGTCGAGATCAAGGACACTCACGATCTTCGCGGATCGAGCAAGGATCTGCACAGCGCGTTTTCCAACCTCGTGAGCAACGCCGTGCGCTACACGCCTGCGGGTGGCCGCATCACGCTGCGCTGGGAAAGCGATGCGCAAGGCGCGCGCCTCTCGGTGATCGACACCGGCCAAGGCATCCCGGCGCAACATCTGCCGCGTCTGACGGAGCGTTTCTACCGCGTATCGACGAGCCGATCGCGCGAGACGGGCGGCACCGGGCTCGGTCTTTCGATCGTCAAGCACGTTCTGCAGCTGCATCAGGCGCGACTCGAGATCACCAGCGAGATCGGAGTCGGCAGCGTTTTCTCGTGCGTATTCGGACCGGATCGCTTGCTTGAGCCGCGCACGCTCGCGGAAATCTCGTGATCGCTGCGGCGTCGACAATCCCGTTGCGCAGGCGCGTTTCGCACGTGTGCGCGATGATTGGTTTCTTGCTGTCAGCGGTGACGCTCAATTCGGCATTCGCAGATACATTGTCCGGAACGCTGACGATCGTCGGCTCGGACACATTGAGCACGCTCGTGCTGCGCTGGACCGAGGCGTTCCGCGCGCGCCATCCCGAGGTGTTGATCCAGCTGCAGACGCCCGGTTCCGCAAGCGCACCGATCGCGCTTCTCGAAGGCGCCGCGGACATTGGCGCGATGAGCCGGCCGATGGACGACGCCGAGCAACGCGCGTTCGCTCAACGCTACGGCTACGCGCCGACGCGAATCGCGGTCGCCCACGACGCGATCGTCGTCTTCGTGCATCCGGACAATCCGCTGACCCGAATCACACGCCGCCAACTCGACGCGATCTATTCCGACACATTGCGCTGCGGCGGATCGAAACCGATCACACTCTGGAGCGATCTTGGGATCGATGTCGCAGGCAAAACCCAGCGCATCCTCGCAAACGGCCGCAACAGCGCGTCCGGAACCAACGAATTCTTCCGCGAGGAAGCGCTCTGCGGCGGCGAGTATCGGGCCGATGTCGTCGTCTGGCCCGGCCACGGCGCGACGGTCGCTGCCGTCGCCGGCAATCAAGAAGCGATCGGTTATGCCGGCATCGGCTACATCGATGGGCTGGTCAAGCCGCTCGCGTTCGCGCCGGACGACGATGCGCCGGCTGTGGCGCCCGTCATGGAGAATGTCATGAACGGAGGCTACGCTCTGGCGCGGCCACTTTATCTTTACGTCAACCAGCGGCCCGATCGAAGGCCTGCGCCGCTGCCAGCGACTTTCCTGGCGTATGTGCTGTCGGACGATGCGCAGGCGCTGGTGACGCAGGAAGGCTTTCTCCCGCTTGCCTACGACGAGCGCGCGAAGCAAATCGAACTGATCCATGCGACGATGCCAGCACCATGAATCGCGACACCCTGCAGAACCTCAAGGATCCGGCGCTTTACCTCAATCGCGAACTCGCCCAGCTCGAGTTCAATTTCCGCGTGCTCGCGCAGGCGCAGGATCCCGGCGTTCCGCTGCTCGAACGTTTGCGTTACTTGTGCATTTCGTGCACGAATCTCGATGAATTCTTCGAAGTGCGCGTCGCGGTGCTGAAACAGCACAGCGAGCTTGGCGAGCTGCGGCAAGGTCCCGACGCGCTCGCGCCGAGCGACGTGCTCGGCCGCATCCGCGATCGCGCGTTGACGCTGGTCAATGCGCAGTACGAATTCTGGAACGCAAATCTGCTGCCGCAACTCGAGCGCGAAGGCATCCGTTTCTCGCGCCGCGACACATGGACGGTCAAGCAGAAGCGATGGCTGCAGGGATATTTCCGCAACGAATGTCTGCCGGTGCTTTCGCCGCTCGGACTCGATCCCGCGCATCCGTTTCCGCGCATCCTCAACAAGACCCTCAATCTCGCGATCATCCTCAAGGGTCGCGACGCATTCGGGCGCGAAGGTCACATGGCGCTGTTGCGCGCGCCGCGCTCGCTGCCGCGCATCATCCGCTTGCCGACCGAAGTCGCAGAAGCGCCGTACGACTTCGTGTTTCTTTCCAGCATTCTCCACGAATTCATGGACGAGCTTTTCCCCGGCATGGAGGTGAAAGGCTCGTATCAGTTTCGCGTGACACGCAACAGCGAGCTCTTCGTCGACGAGGAAGAAGTCGAAAATCTGGCGCTCGCGCTGCGCGATGAGCTCAAGGGACGCGGTTACGCCAAACCGGTGCGGCTCGAAGTCGCGGACAACTGCCCGAAGAGCGTGGCCGATCTGCTGGTGCAGAATTTCCAGCTCGCCGAACAGGATGTCTTCCGTTGCGACGGCCCGGTCAACGTCAGCCGCATCACCGCGATCTACGATCAGGTCGACCGCGCCGATCTCAAGTTTCCGCCGTTCGTGCCGCGCGTGCTGCCCGCGGTGACCGA
>DASYJJ010000014.1:0-1651 GCA_035996605.1 Rhodanobacteraceae bacterium | reverse complement strand
CCGAGCGGCCGCCCTTGCCGGCGGCGCTCGGTGCCGATACGCTCCGCCGATGACAGCGCTCGAGAACGACGTCTTGCTTCGCGCGCTGCGCCGCGAGCCGACGCCGTACACGCCGGTGTGGCTGATGCGCCAGGCGGGACGCTATCTGCCCGAGTACAACGCGACCCGCGCGAAGGCCGGAAGCTTTCTCGCACTCGCGAAGACACCGTCGCTCGCAACGGAAGTCGCGTTGCAGCCGCTCGCGCGCTATCCACTCGACGCGGCGATTCTGTTCTCCGATATCCTGACGGTCCCCGACGCGATGGGCCTCGGTCTGCATTTCGCCGACGGCGAGGGTCCGCGCTTCGAGCGCACAGCCGCCGATGAGGCAGCGATCGATCGGCTGGAAGTGCCCGACATGGCGAAGCTTCGCTATGTGTTCGACGCGGTCCGCGAAACCAAGCGCGCGCTCGCGGGTCGCTTGCCTTTGATTGGTTTCGCCGGCAGTCCGTTCACGCTTGCTTGCTACATGATCGAAGGCAGCGGCAGCGCCGACTTCGCGACGGTTCGGCGGATGGCGTATCGGCGCCCCGACCTTCTGCATCGCCTCGTCGCGATCAATGCGCGTGCAGTGACCGCGTATCTGAACGAGCAGATTCGCGCAGGCGCGGATGCATTGATGTTGTTCGACACGTGGGGTGGCATGCTGACGACCGATGCCTTTCGCTCGTTTTCATTGGCGTCGATGAGCGGCGTGCTCGCGGCGCTTGCGCCAGGCGCGGACGGACGGCCGGTTCCGACGATCGCGTTCACCAAGGGCGGCGGGCAATGGCTCGACGAGCTCGCTGCGTGCGGCGCATCGTGCGTCGGCCTCGACTGGACCTGCGATCTTGCGGCCGCACGACGGCGTGTCGGCACACGCGTCGCGTTGCAGGGCAATCTCGATCCGCTGGTGCTGCTCACCGATCCGATCGTCGTTCAGCGCGAAGCGGTGCGCGTCATTCGCGCGGCCGGGGCCGCTCCCGGCCACATTTTCAACCTCGGGCATGGAATCGTTCCCGCGACGCCGCCCGATAATGTCGCTGCGCTGATCGAGGCGGTCCATCGCGAAACCCTCGCAGCCCGCGCCAGCGCTTGATCTTCGCGGCGTGTCCTCGGGAAAACGCCGCAAACCCGCGCTGGCCGTGGTTCTTCGGGCTCTTGACAACGGCCAAAACACTCGATCCAAAGCGTCCAGTTATGCACACGTCGTAGGCGAACGCGCCAGCTGATGTGCTGCTGCAAGACGGTACGGGTGCGGTAAATCCAACTCATTGAAAAAAAATAAGTATTTTTAGAGCCATCGAGCGCGCTCGAAAGGTTTCGCTCGAGCGCCGATTCTGCCGCATGGAGCGAGCGGGCACTTACGCACAAGATTATCCACAGCTCTTGTTAACCGTTTTTGCCAACGTTATAAACCAAGGACTTGCCTGTGGTTGCTGCGGCGCGCGATGAACATTTCGAACACTACAACTTGCGCGTTCCGCACGGTCGTCGCCGGGCTCGTCCGAACTCGCATTCAGGACGCTGAGACCATGCCCGTCGCGCGCGTTGCGCTGCCGGTCGCGGCAGCGACCCTTTTCGATTATTGGATTCCCGACGGACTCGACGTAGAGCGCGGCGCGCTGGTGCG
>DASYJJ010000013.1:0-1775 GCA_035996605.1 Rhodanobacteraceae bacterium | reverse complement strand
GGTGCGACGCATGGATCGAGTCGCCGGACAGCGACGCCGGGCGCGAGCTCGCTCCGCTGTGCCGGGCGCTGAACGCCGCGCTGATCACCGCGCTGAAGCGCAAACGATTGCTCGATGCCGAATCGACGATGCGCCTGCACGTCTGCATGACAGCGCCGGACGCGGCGATCGTCGCCGCTGCCGATGTCGCAGCGAGCGCGCCTTGGCCGAATGGAATACCGCGCCTCAGGTTTCCGCGCGGCGCGCCGAGCCGTTCGACGTTGAAACTCGAGGAGGCGTTCCTCGTTCTCCTCGACGACGACGAGAGAGCGAGCTGGCTGAAAGCCGGCATGACCGCAGTCGATCTCGGCGCTGCACCCGGCGGCTGGACCTGGCAGCTTGTGCGCCGTTCGATCCGCACGATCGCGATCGACAACGGTCCTCTCGATGCGGCATTGATGGAATCGGGCATTGTCGAGCACCGGCGCGTGGACGGCTTCACGTTCCAGCCGCAACGCGCGGTCGACTGGCTCGTCTGCGACATGGTCGAGCAGCCGCGGCGCGTCGCCGAGCTCGTGTCGCGCTGGCTCGCGCGACGCTGGTGCCGGCGTGCGATCTTCAATCTCAAATTGCCGATGAAGAAGCGCTACGACGAAGTGCAGCTGTGCCTTTCGATCCTGCGCGACGCGGTTGCTGCAGGTCCGGGCACCGTGGATCTGCGCGCGAAACAGCTCTATCACGATCGCGAGGAAATCACGGTCCTGGCCGCGCTCGGCTGACGCCGCGCTCAGAGCGAGTGCCTCGGGACCTGCTGACGCTGTCGCGAGCTGCGGTTATGCTGTTGCCGGCGTGCGTTCGGCAAAGCGTTGACACGTGTGTGTCACACGGTGTTCGGCGGCGTGCGCGCGGCCGCAGAATGGCGGCGTGCCAATCGATGGACGTCTTCGAGCTCCGAACGCGTGACCCCCGATTCAAGGATCCATTTCCGCGACGTGATGTCATGAAACGCCTGCGCGCATTCCTGCCGCTCATCGTGCTGATCGCGATCGGGGTCGCCGTCCTTGCGTCGGGCGCGCTCGATCGATTCCAGCCTGCGCAGCTTGGCGCCGAGCAGGAGCGCCTGCGCACACTCATCTCCGAATATCCCATGCTGAGTGCGCTTGTGCAGATCGTTGTGGTGATGCTCGGAATCTCGACCGGAATCCCCGGCATCATCGTGTTGATCTTCGCGGGCGGCATGCTGTTCGGCATCATTCCGGGCACCATCCTGTCGGGCATCGGCACGACGCTCGGCGCGACGATCCTGTTCCTCGCCAGCCGCTCCGCATTTGCGCACGGCGGCGGCGGAGGCGTTCCGTTGCTGGTCGAGAAACTTCGCGCGGGTTATCACGCGTTTCCTGTCAGCTATACGATGTTCCTGCGTCTGGTGCCGTTCTTTCCGTTCGGTGGCGTGACCGTCGCGCTGGCCTGGCTGCGCTGTCCTTTATGGTTGTTCCTCACGGCGACCGCGATCGGTGGCACCGTCATGATCGCGTTCGAAACGGCGCTGGGCGCCGGGCTCGCCGAGACGATCGCGCGCGAAGGCACCTTTTCGCTCAATCTCTTCGCACACAAACGCGTGATCCTGCCGATGCTGGGCTTGGCCGTACTCGCGCTGGTGCCGATCGTGCTCGGACAGCTGCGTCGGCTGTCGAGGAAACGGGATTCGGGATTGGGGATTCGGGATCCACAAGCCGAAGATGGAGACACCCGTCCGTGATATGACGAGCTAAAAGCGTCGTCCGCGGCTCGCAAGC
>DASYJJ010000012.1:0-2855 GCA_035996605.1 Rhodanobacteraceae bacterium | reverse complement strand
GTCTTGAGGAGCTCAGCGAGGATGCCGGGCGCGATCTTGCAGCCGCAGCCACCGCCGTGAGACAGCGAGGTCAACCGCGGAACCGGGGCGTTGGTACTCATCGTTCCGCTCTCGTCGAAAACAGCCGGATGAATCAGGATGTTGTTGAAGCGTGCGGCCACGGATCGCCGCTCTTGCTCCCGTGATCACGGACGATCGCACAGGTAAATGGCGGAAGGCAGCAGGAGTCGAACCTACCGGGGAACGGCTGACGCCCCCCACTGGGTTTGAAGCCCAGCCGCATCACCGGATGCGCGTGCCTTCCCCGGTGATCATCGCGCCGTCGCGATTTCGCGCTCGACACGACGCCAACCGCTGTCGCGGCGCACGATGTGCGAATCGCCGACGCGGCGAGTGTAGCCAACGCGATCGAAGAACTCCAAGATATGGATCGTGCGCTTGCGACCGAGACCGACGGCGTCGCGATACTGCCGCGCTTCGACAATATCGTGCTCGCGCGCGAGTGCCGCCAGAATGTCAGCGAGCTCGTCGACGCGGCCGCTGTCGTAGAAAAGATCGCGGACGACCTGATGCACGGCACCGCGCGTGACGAGCTTGCGCAATACGCTGCGTACCTGTTCCTCAGGCGCGCGTAACGCAGAGGCAAGATCGCGCACCCACGGTGGATCGAAGTGTCCGGCAGCGATGAGCGGCAGCAGTTTTTGCGCAAGCACGTTTTCACTGTCTGAAAGCGTGACGACATGCTGCGCCAGATGCAGCCATGGGCCGCTGCGCATTACGGCATGCTCGCGCGTCAACTCTTCGATCAGCATGCGCCAGACAGCATGGGGAAGATCCGGCGCAGCGATGCGCCGCAGCCGGCCGAGATCCGCACCGGCTTCGTCCGGATATTGCGTGTGGAAGTCGCGCAAGGCAGCCAGTGCGCGATCGCGCAGGTCTTGCAAATACGCACGCTGGATCGCCAAGCCTTCGCGATCGCCATCGATAACGACAGCGTCGGATGGAAGCGAAAGAAGCTCCGGGGGATTGCCCGTCAACGTCACGAGTTCGCGCAGGCGCACGCCGTGACGCGCTTGCGCGAGCAGGGGCGCAATGCCATGTCCGGCAATCATCTGGGCCAGCGCACCGAGATACTTCAAACGTTCGATACTGCGTCGCTTGCGCGCCGGCGCGAACGGATCGAGCACGCGGCCGCCGCCGATCGTGTGCGCGGCGCGCGCGTCGCGGACGACGAAGCGATCACCGGGCGCGGCGCAGATCGGCGTATCGAAGACCAACTGCGCCCGGCCCGATTCCCCGGCCGAGAGATGATCGGCGTCGAGCGGCACGAAATGGGCGACGCGACGCGCGGTTCCGACGTGAATGTGCAGCGGCGACCATTGCCCGAGCCGCGCACCGCTGTCACGAAGCAACTTCAACTGCACGTCGATGCGCGTCGTCGGCGCGAGCGCGCGCGGATCGGCCAGCCAGTCGCCGCGCGCGACAGTGCTCTTTTCGACGCCGGCGAGATTGAGCGCGCAGCGCTGGCCGGCATGGCCGCCGTCGGCGCTGCGATTCTGTGCGTGGATGCTGCGCACACGAACCGACAGACCCGACGGCATCACGGCGACGGTGTTGCCGACGGCGACGCATCCGGAAAACACCGTGCCCGCGACGATGGTGCCGTGGCCGGGTAGCGTGAAAACACGATCGACCGCGAGGCGGAACAATCCCGTATCGTCGCGGGCCGGCAGGCGCGCCGCGGCAGTCTGCAGATGCTCGCGCAGCGCGGCCGTGCCCGGGTCGCCGAGCGCACTCGCATTCAGCGAAAAGATCGGAGCGCCACGCAACGCGGTCGCGGCCAGTACGGAGGCGATCTCGTCTTCGACGACGCGTACACGCTCGGCATCCACACGATCGGTCTTGCTCAACGCGACGGCGCCGTGCGCGATACCGAGCAGATCGAATATCGCCACGTGCTCGCGCGTCTGCGGCATGACGCCGTCGTCGGCTGCTACGACGAGCAGCGCGAAATCGATGCCGCACGCACCGGCGACCATCGTGTGCACGAGCCGCTCGTGGCCCGGCACGTCGACGAAGCCGAGCACTTCGCCGTTGTCGAGCGGAACGTACGCGTAGCCGAGCTCGATCGAGATGCCGCGTTCTTTTTCTTCCTTCAGGCGATCGGTGTCCACGCCGGTCAGCGCACGAACCAGCGTCGTCTTGCCGTGATCGATGTGGCCGGCGGTACCGACGATCATCGACGCGGTTCGGCCCACTGTGCGACGAACGCCGCTTCCTCGCATTCTTCCAGGCAGCGCAAGTCGAGCCACAGTGTCTTGTCGGCGATGCGTCCAAGCACGGGCCTTTGCAACGCGCGGAGTGCCGCATCGAGACGATTCAGGCTCGCGCGCCTGTCTTTGCGTGCGCGTATCGCAAGTCCGTGGCTTGGCAGACGATCGATCGGTAGCGCGCCGCTGCCGATCTGGCTCGTCATCGGCGCATCGGCGACGTCCCAGATGTCGCCGAGCGAGCGCTGCACGATCGGCTGCAGACGCAGCGCCTGGGCGTGCATCGCCTCGGGCGCGCGCGCCAGCAGACGCAACGTCGTCAGGCGCTCGGCGAGGAACTCGGGAGCGCGATGGAGCGCGAGTACCGGCTCCAGTGCGGCGAGTGTCAGCTTGCCGACACGCAAGGCGCGCTTGAGCGGATTCTTTTTCAGCTTGCCAACGAGATCGGCGCGGCCGACGACAATTCCGGCCTGCGGGCCGCCAAGCAGCTTATCGGCACTGAACGCGACGAGATCGGCACCGGCTGCGATCGTTTCGCGCACGGTCGGTTCCTTCGGCAGATTCCAGTGCGAAAGGTCGACCAAC
>DASYJJ010000011.1:0-3311 GCA_035996605.1 Rhodanobacteraceae bacterium | reverse complement strand
TTCCTGCTGGCCAACTTCAGCGCGACGATGGCGGCGTTCGGCATGCACTACCAGCCGCCGCACTTCGACATCGTGCTGCCGGTCGGCATCTCGTTCTATACGTTCGCGACGTTGTCGTACACGCTGGACGTGTACCTGCGCCGAGCCGCGCCGGCGCGGAATTTTCTCGACTATGCGCTGTTCGTGACGTTCTTTCCGCATCTCGTCGCAGGTCCAATCATGCGGCCGACCGAACTCGTGCCGCAGTTCGCCGAACCGCGCCGCGCAACGCCGGATCAATTGCGTTTCGGACTCGCGCTGATGACGCTCGGCCTGTTCCAGAAGATCGTGCTGGCCGACAGCTTCCTCGCCGGACCCGCGGAAATGGTTTACGACGGCACCAAGATTCCCGGCGCGCTCGATTCCTGGATTGCGACGCTCGCGTTCAGCGGGCAGATCTTCTGCGATTTCGCCGGGTATTCGACAACCGCGATCGGCGCCGCGATGTGCCTCGGCTTCGCGATGCCGGACAACTTCCGCTTTCCGTACGCTGCGATCGGATTCTCGGATTTCTGGCGGCGCTGGCATATCACGCTGTCGTCATGGCTGCGCGACTACCTCTACATTCCGCTCGGCGGAAACCGGCAAGGGGAGGCGCGCACGTACATTGCGCTGATGACGACGATGCTGCTCGGGGGCCTCTGGCATGGTGCGAGCTGGGCGTTTGTCGTGTGGGGCGGGTTGCACGGCGTCTATCTTTCGGCCGAGCGCGTGCTGCGCAAGCGATTCGCCGGGTATCGGCCGGGTCCGCTCGCGTTGCTCGCTTTCGGCTTGCTTACGTACGCGTTGATCAACGTAACCTGGGTTTTCTTTCGCGCCAAGAGTTTCGGCAAGGCGTGGCTCGTGCTGAACGGAATGTTCGGCTTCAACGAGAAAGCCGAGCCGATCCTGCCGGTCATGCAACTGGTGTGCGTGATCGCAATCGTTGCGGGAATCGTATTCGCGCACTGGATGATGCGCGCGCGCACGCTCGAATCCGCGATCGCGCGCACACCCGCTGCGATGGTTTCGGCGGTTTGGGCATTGATGGCATTCGCAATCGTTATCGCGCAGGGGACAGGCAATGCCTTCATCTACTTCCAGTTCTGAAGCGGTCCTCGATCCGGCATTCGTGCCTGTGCGATTGACCGCGTCCGATCGGCCCGGCGTCGCGCAGCCGGTGCCGGTGCGCGACATTCCGGCGCAGCCGTGGAACAGGATTTTTGTCGCGTCGGTCGTTCTTTGCGCGATGATGGTTGCCGGTTGGGAATTCTATTGGCGCGCCTACGGCGTGACGCCGACGTACCGCAACAGCGACGGACAATGGCTCGTGCAGCGCCGACGTCTGGATAACGGCGAGGGCGGCGCGACGGTGTTGGTCGGCGCCTCGCGCATCCTGTTCGATACGGAGCTTCCGGTCTGGGAGAAGATCACCGGCAAGCGTCCGATCCAGCTGGCGCTCGAAGGCACATCGCCGGTTCCGATCATGGAGAACCTCGCGGCAGATCCGAACTTCACCGGACGCTTGCTCGTCGACGTGTCGCCCGACATCATCTTCACCGGTTTCGCGTATCGCGCTTCGGTATTGCCGTATCTCCACGACCAGACCCCGTCCCAACGCATAGGCGACTGGCTGTCGATGCGTTTCCTCGAGCCGGTGTTCGCGTTCTACGATCCGGATTACGCGCTATCCACCGTGGTCCGTCGCCAGCCGTGGCCCGAACGTCCCGGAATGCACTCACGCATCAGCGTGCGCAGACTCGCCGTGCACGACGAGGATCGCAATACGCAGTTGTGGGACAAGGTCGTGACCGACCCCGAGTATCGCGCTCTCGCGCGCCGCATTTGGGCACAGGATTTCGGCGATCCCGCGAACTCCCGAAAAGCCAAGGCCAACCCGAAAGAAGCGCAAAAGGCGATCGACGAGGCAATCACCAAGGCCAGTGCCGCGATCGCGACGCTGCGCGCGCGAGGCGTACGCGTCCTCTTCTTGCGGGCGCCGAGCTCGGGCGAGTACTACGCGTACGAGCAGCGCGACTTTCCGCGCGAAAAGACCTGGGATCCACTGCTCGAGCGCAGCCACACGCCGGGAATACATTTCGAGGACTATCCGGAGCTGCAAGGCTACGATTTGCCCGAGTGGTCGCACATGTCGCCGTCCGAAGCGGACCGGTATACGGCCGCGGTGGTGCCGATCGTCGAGCGCGAGTTTGCGAAACTCGAATCGAAACCGGCGGCGCCGGAACACTGACGCGCAGGGTTTGCTTCGGATCGATTGAGCGCCGACGGCGACGTTGCAACTTTGGAATGGGAAGCTTCTCGTGAAGCACCGATGGAGTGAAGCGGCTCGCTTCCCGATTTTGGGCCGTGTCGTCGCGCTCTTGTTTGGCATGGTCGCTGCGGCCGGCGTGTCGGTACCGCGCGTTCACGCGGCGACTCCATCCGGCCGACCGCCCGTCGCCATCACCGATGTCACCGTCATCGATGTCGAGCAAGGTCGGGCGATCGGACCTCGCACGGTGCTGATCGCGGACGGTCGCATCACGGCCATCCAATCCACCGAAAGCCATATTCCCGACGACGCAGAGCGCGTGGACGGTCGCGGCCGATTCCTGATTCCGGGGCTCGTCGACATGCACGTGCACCTCTTCAACAACGCCTCGCACCGTCCGCCGAACACGTGGACATTTCCATTGTTCGTCGCGAACGGAATAACCGCGGTGCGTGAGATGGCGGGAATTCCAGCATCGATTGCGATCGTGAACCAATGGCGCAAGGCGGCCGCGGAAGGAACGCTGGTCGCGCCGCGCATCGTCGCGGCAGGCGTCGTCGCGTATGGGCCGTCGCCGGACGAAGCGCTGCGACAGGTCGACGAGGCCGCGGATGCGGGAGCGGATTTCATCAAGGTGTTTTCCGACATTTCTGCGCCGAGCTGGCGCGCGGTCATCAAAGAGTCGCGTCGCCGTTCGTTGCCGGTCATCGGGCATGTCCCGGCGGGGGTCTCGGTGCTGGCTGCGGCCGAGGCCGGTCAGCGCAGCGACGAGCATCTGACACAGATTTTCGAGGCATGCTCCACTATCGAGCGCACCCTGTTCGCGGAACGACACGGCCTCGCAGGCGACGCGCTCATCGCGCGCACCGATGCGGAGGAATCGCGCGTGCTCGCGTCATACGATCAACCTACCTGCGATCACCTGGCGGCGGCGCTCGCGCCGTCAGGACAAGCGCAAGTTCCGACGCTGATTCTTCCGTATGTCGAATCGAAGGTTCCGGCTCGCGCGCCAGCGGACGAC
>DASYJJ010000010.1:0-2229 GCA_035996605.1 Rhodanobacteraceae bacterium | reverse complement strand
CGAGCTCGCTCGTGCCCAGCAACGATCCGACGCTGCTGTTCACGAACTCGGGGATGGTGCAGTTCAAGAACGTCTTTCTCGGCAGCGAGAAGCTTGCGTACGTGCGCGCCGCGGACGTGCAACGTTGCCTTCGCGCCGGCGGCAAGCACAACGATCTCGATTCGGTCGGCTACACAGCACGACACCACACGTTTTTCGAGATGCTCGGCAACTGGTCGTTCGGCGACTATTTCAAGCGCGAGGCGATCGAGTGGGCTTGGGAACTTCTGACCGGTGTGCTCAAGCTGCCGGCGGATCGGTTGTGGGTCACGATCTATCACACCGACGACGAGGCGTTCGACATCTGGTCGAAGATCGTCGGCGTGCCGAAAGAGCGCATCGTGCGCATCGGCGACAACAAAGGCGCGCCGTTCGCGTCGGACAATTTCTGGCAGATGGCCGATACGGGCCCGTGCGGCCCATGCACCGAGATTTTCTTCGATCATGGCCCGGGTATCCCCGGCGGCCCGCCCGGCTCGGCCGATGAAGAAGGCGATCGCTACATCGAAATCTGGAATCTCGTCTTTATGCAGTTCGATCGCGCCGGTGATGGCACGTTGTCGAAGCTGCCGGCGCCGTGCGTCGACACCGGCATGGGTCTCGAGCGGCTCGCCGCCGTGCTCCAGCACGTGCACTCCAATTACGAGATCGATCTGTTCCAGCATCTGATCCGTGTCGCATCGGAATTGACCGGCACGAAAGATCTCGAGAACAAATCGCTGCGCGTGATCGCCGATCACATTCGCGCGTGCAGCTTTCTCATCGTCGATGGCGTGATGCCTTTGAACGAAGGCCGCGGTTATGTCCTGCGTCGCATCATCCGGCGCGCGCTGCGCCACGGATGGATGCTCGGCGTTCGCGGCGATTTCTTCTGGAAGATGGTCGCGCCTCTGGTCGAGGAAATGGGTGATGCGTATCCGGAGCTGTCGCAGAAGCGCTTGACGGTCGAGCAGGCCTTGCGTGCAGAAGAGCAGCGGTTCGGCGAGACGCTCGAGCAGGGCATGAAGGTCTTCGAGGAAGTTACGAGGAATTCGCCTAAGGTTATTCCCGGCGCCGATGCGTTTCGTCTCTACGATACTTATGGTTTTCCGGTTGATCTCACCGCCGACATCGCGCGTGAGCGCGGACTCGAAGTGGACATGGCCGGTTTCGAGTCGGCGATGGACGCGCAACGCGACCGCGCACGCGCCGCGAGCCAGTTCGAAAGCAGGGGCACGATTCCGGCGGAGCTCGCAAGCAAGCTGACGCCGACGCGCTTCCTCGGCTACGAAACACTCGATGCCGACGGCTGCCGAGTGCACGCGATCGTTCGTGACGGGATGCCGGTGGCGTCGCTGCGTGACGGCGAGGAAGCGATAGTGATTCTCGACAAGACGCCGTTCTATGCGGAATCCGGCGGGCAGGTCGGCGACGCGGGAACGTTGACGACCAAAGATGGCGCGTTCGCGGTATCCGACACGGTCAAGCTCGCAGGCGCGTTCCATGGGCACGCGGGTCGCTGGTCGGGCGGTGAGCTGCGCGGTGGGGAATCGGTGTCGGCGCACGTCGATGCGACGCGTCGCCAGGCGACAGTGCTGAATCATTCGGCGACGCACTTGTTGCATGCGGCGCTTCGTCAGGTGCTCGGCACGCATGTGCAGCAAAAAGGCTCATTGGTTGCGCCGGATCGTCTGCGCTTCGACTTTTCGCATTTCCAGCCGCTCCGTGCGGAGGAGCTGCGTCGCATCGAGGATCTCGTCAATGCGGAGATACGGCGAAATGTCGAAGCCGAGGTGCGCGAGATGGCGTATCAGGATGCGCTCGACTTCGGTGCGCTCGCTTTGTTCGGCGAGAAGTACGGCGACGAGGTGCGCGTGTTGAAGATGGGCGACTTCTCGACGGAGCTTTGCGGCGGCACGCATGTTGCGCGCACCGGTGATATCGGGCTCTTCAAGATCGTCGGCGAAAGCGGCGTCGCCGCGGGCGTGCGCCGCATTGAGGCGCTGACAGGCGCGGCCGCGGTCGCGTACGTCGCGGACGAGGAAGCGCGGCTCGACGAAATCGGCGATCTCTTGTCGACGAGTGGCGCGGATGTCGTCGACAAGCTGCGCCAGATGTTCGATCGTCAGAAAAAGCTCGAACGCGAACTCGAATCGCTGAAGGCGAAGGCGGCGAGCTCGGCGACGCACGATCTCGCCTCGCAAGCGCAAG
>DASYJJ010000009.1:0-3616 GCA_035996605.1 Rhodanobacteraceae bacterium | reverse complement strand
CGTTCGGCCGATATTTTTCTCGGCGTTCCGTTCAATATCGCCAGCTACGCTTTGTTGACGCACATGATCGCGCAGGTTTGCGATCTGACGCCCGGCGATTTCGTGCACACGCTCGGCGATGCGCATTTGTACAAGAATCGTCTCGATCAGGCGCGCGAACAGCTGGCGCGCGATCCGCTGCCGTTGCCGCTACCGCGAGTGCAACTAAATCCGAGTGTTCGCTCGCTGCTGGATTTCCGCTACGAAGACATTGCGCTCGAAAACTACAAATCGCATGCGGCGATCAGGGCGCCGGTGGCGGTGTAGTCTGGCAGTCTCGCGTGCAGCGGAAATAGGCCTTGGCGCCGCGGTAATCGACGGTCATTGCGAAATGGCTCAGCGCATTGCCTCCGAGCGCGCCTTCCACCGGCTTGTCCGTCATGCTCGACATCATCCGTTTAAAGGCTCCGTCCGGACGCTCGGTAAACCAGACGGGTCCTATCGTCGATCTCGCGATCTCGACGCCCGGTACGCGGATCAGCCGGGCCGAAAAACGGGGAGCAAAGAGATCGTCTCCGTCCTGGATGACCTGCCAATCCGGATGCGCTTTATGCCAAGCCTCGAGCGTGCTCGTCGTGATGAAACTTGTTGCACGAAATCCCTCTACCGCTTCGCCACCCTCGGCGGATTGTCCGGCCGGTGTAGGGTGTCCAGTTGCGCCCGTGTCCAGAAGCAGATCAAGGTCGTGGCCATCGACGCGAACGGTAATTCTCGGCATATAGAACGCGGGTCCTTCTGCCGAAGCCTGGCGGAATCCTATGGGGACATTCGCAACATCCGCACGCGGCTTCCATGCGTCGTCTTCGAGTGTCAGCGTGTGTGAAGGATAATCAAAAGTCCAGATGCGGCCGGCGAACCAACGGCTACTCAAGAGGCCTTCACCCGTTCCCTTGGCCATCGGACCATGAGAACAGTCCAGCACCAGGAAGGTGGCATCACCGTCTCTGTTGGGAGGGATCCCGGCTCCTGCGCCGAAATCCGGTCGCGCCTTGCCTGGGTTCTTGCCGAGTTCGGCTTCCTCATCCGGACTCGCCTTGATTGGCTCGATCTTGAGACCGAGTCGCTCGGCTGCACTGCTACAAAGCAGATTCGCCCCACCTCCGGTATCGGTATACAACGTCAGAGTCTGGCCGCTGTGAAGTTGCGGAATGGCAAATACACGGTCGCTGTCGAAGCGAGTTGGAATACTCTGCCGTGCCGGGTCTGCGCCGTGCGCGGCCATCGCGGCAATCAGTAAGTGACCGAGGATCACGATCTTGCTCCCACATCGAATAGTGACTTCAGTATGAGCACTCTCCCTCTCCACAACAAACGTGGACAAAGTCACCCCGGCTTTGGACACAGTAATATCCAGAAGCGTTCGCTTGGCTGAGATATGTCGATGAGTGTTGCATTAATTGCCGCGCTGGATCTTGGCTTCGCCATTGGACGTCGCGGAGAGATGCCGTGGCACTTACCCGCCGATCTTCAACGCTTCAAGCAACTGACGCTCGGCAAATCCGTGCTGATGGGACGAAAGACTGCGCAGGCGATCGGGCGCGCGTTACCCGGGCGTGAGAATCTCGTTCTGACGCGCTCGGGTTCTGCGCCCTATCCAGAGCAAACCGTCGTGCATTCCATCGAAGAAGCTATCGCGACGGCCAATAGAGTGGAACTCGCCGTGATCGGGGGCGGCGAAGTCTACGCGCTGGCATTACCCATCGCGACGCATCTGCACCTGACATGGGTCGATACACGCATCGCTGATGCCGACGCGTTCTTCCCACGCTTCGACGCGCGCGAGTGGAAGGAAGTCTCACGAATCGAGCACGACACCGACGCGCGGCACGAACACGCGTTCGCATTCGTCGACTATGAGCGCCAGTTGTAGGAGCGGCGTCAGCCGCGACGCGATGCCGACCGGTCGCGGCTGGCGCCGCTCCGACGATGCATTCAATCTGGTTCCTTCCCCGCCGGCGGCTTGCGATCCGATTTGATCGCGACGAATTCGGGCTCTTCGCTGTCGAGCCGGAGTGCCGTGAGCCAGCCGCCCCACACGCAGCCGGTGTCGATCGCGTAGACGCCGAGTCCGGCGAATCGGCCGAGCGTCGACCAGTGTCCGCAAGCGATGCGAATGTCGCGTTTGTGCTGGCCTGGAACTTCGTACCAGGGATAAAGCCCCGGACGTTGTGTGCCTGGCGCACCTTTTTCGCCGAACGCGATGCGTCCGCGCACGTCGCAATAGCGCATGCGCGTGAACACGTTGATGCTCGCGCGCAGGCGATCGATGCCGTGGAGCTTGGGATTCCACAGATCCGGTTTGTTGCCGAACAGTTGTTTCAGGAGACGCCGATAGCCTTCGCCGCGCAGGCGTTCTTCGACTTCGCGCGCCGCTTCGATTGCCTGCTCGGTCGTCCAGCGCGGAAACAGTCCGGCATGCACGAGCATGAAATTGAGCGAACGGTCGATGTGTAGAAGGCTGCATTGACGCAGCCAGTTGAGCAGCTCGTCGCGGTCCGGAGCGAACAGCACTTCGCGCAGTTCCGGATTCACGCGCGCCTGGTCTTCGCGCTTGCGCTCGGCGACCGCGAGCAGCGAAAGATCGTGATTGCCGAGCACGACGATCGCACGATCGCCAATCGCCTTGACGAACCGCAGCACCGCCAGCGATTGTCCGCCGCGATTGACGAGATCTCCGCAGAACCACAGCCGATCGCTGGAAGGATCGAACTTGATCTTTTCGATCAAGCGGACAAGCTCGTCGTGACAGCCCTGGACGTCGCCAATGGCCCAGGTAGCCATCAGTGCAGCGTCCGCGGTACCGACAGCACGAACGCCGGAATGTCCGCGGCGAAGTGCGTGCCGTCGTCGGCAATCATCTCGTAGCTGCCGCGCATCGTTCCGAGTGCAGTTTCGAGCACGGCGCCGGACGTGTATTCGTAGTCGTCGCCGGGCCTGACCCATGGCTGCTCGCCGACCACGCCATCGCCGCGCACTTCGCGCACCTTGCCGTTGCCGTCGGTGATTACCCAATGACGGGACAGCAGCCGCGCTCCGACCGTGCCGCGGTTCTCGATGGTGATCGTGTACGCGAACGCGTAGCGGTTGTCGGACGGCGCCGACTGGTCATCCAGAAAACGCGCGTCGACCGAGATCGCGATGTCGTAGGGCTTCTTGCCGCTCATGAGCGTGATTTTCCGCGAGCGGCGGCCTGCGGGCAAGGCAGCTGGAAGGCGTCCGCCGCGGAACGTGAAGGATGCGTCTTCGTTTTGGCGCTCGCAGCGACCGCGCAAGGCGGCGACCCCCGCTGCGCCGTCTCAGGCTTCCGCGTCGCGGCGCATGCGCACGGATTGTGCGAGCGCGACGAATGCCGGCGGAGAAAGTTGCTCGGCGCGCGCGCGAGGATCGACGCCTGCGTTGACGATTGTTTCGACATCCGCAATCCTCGACAAGGCATTCGAAAGCGTCTTGCGGCGCTGGCCGAACGCGGCTCTGACGACATCGGCGAGCAGCCCGGAATCCACGCGTGGACGCTCGGAGGCAGGTCTTGGAGTCAGCCGCACCAGCGCCGACTCGACTTTCGGCGGCGGTCGAAATG
>DASYJJ010000008.1:0-1657 GCA_035996605.1 Rhodanobacteraceae bacterium | reverse complement strand
GACCTCGGACGTGCTGATCGCCGCCGCGAAAAAAGATCCGGGCAACGCTGCGCGCTACACGATGTCCGACTATCGAAGCTGGCTGATCGGTCGGTTCCCTGGCGGGGCCGTCGCACTCACCGCTGCGCTGCCGCGCGGGATTGCATCCGGTTCGCTAGGCGAACCGACTACGGCGCGCGTCGTGCCAGCGGATCGCACTGCTGCACCAATCGAGCGGTCGAGCGGCAACATGTACCTCGTGATCTATTCGCATCCCATGCTTGGCGACGGGCGCGGCGCGAACAAGCCGTGGCTGCAGGAAATCCCCGATCCTGTCACGAAAATCTGCTGGCAGACTGTCGCCGAGATAAACCCGGCGACCGCAGAGAAGATGGGCCTGGAAAATGGCGACCACGTCACCGTGCAGACGTCGGCTGGCAGTCTGACTCTTCCCGTCCTTCGTTATCCGGGGACTCAGAGAGATACCGTCGCGATCGCGACGGGCAGGGGTCAAGTCCACGGCGGCAGATATGCGAAGGCGGGATTCAATCCTCTGGAGATTCTTCCGCTTGCCGAAGATCGCGCGGGTGGGATCGCCTTCGTTTCGACGAAAGCAAGCGTCTCGAAAGCGGGCGGCTCCGCGCACATCGTGACCACAGAAGGATCGGCGCGCCAACACGGACGTGGAATCGGACAGGCGATCGCGATCGCCGATCTCCAGGCTGGGAGGCCGGGTCACGATACTGGCGCATCGAATGTCGCCGAGCTCGCGCCGAGCGCGGCCGAGGTCCCGGGCGGCGAGCATGCAGATGCTGGCGCGGCGCAAAACGAAGAGATGCCTGGTGACGCGTCGCACCGTTTTCTTCCAGGTCTCCGGTCGCCCGTCGCAAACGATGCTCAGGGAGAACAGGGCGACCCCAAGTCGAAAGACAAGGGCATGTACGATCCGAATCACTGGAGCGGCATGGCGAAGCGCCGCTGGGCGATGACGGTCGACCTCGCGCGCTGCACCGGTTGCGCGGCGTGCGTGAGTGCCTGTTATGCCGAGAACAACATCCCGACCGTGGGCGCGGATTGGCAGGTCGGAAAGGTTTTCCCCGACCGCACCGGATTTGGCGCGAACATTCTGCGCAGTCGTGAAATGGCGTGGATCCGCATCGAGCGCTACTACGAAGGCGGAGAGGATGGGGGCGCCGATTTCGACGCGCGATTCGTCCCGATGATGTGTCAGCACTGCGGAAATGCGCCGTGCGAGCCGGTCTGCCCCGTTTATGCGACTTACCATTCTCCCGACGGGCTCAACGTCCAGGTCTACAACCGCTGCGTGGGCACGCGCTACTGCTCCAACAACTGTCCCTACAAGGTTCGCTATTTCAACTGGTTCGGCTACGGTGAGCCAGCACGCCCGCAGTACGCGTTCCCCGAGCCGCTCAATTGGCAGCTGAATCCGGATGTCACTGTGCGCGGAAAGGGTGTGATGGAGAAGTGCACCTTCTGCGTCCAACGAATTCGCGAGGCCGAGAATCGCGCCACGGCGGAGAAGCGGCCGCTTAAACCGGACGAATTCACGACGGCCTGCGCCGCAGGCTGTCCGTCGCGCGCGATCGTGTTCGGTGACGCCGCGGACGAGAGCTGGACGGTAACGCAGCTCGCGAAGGATGCGAGGGCGTATCACGTA
>DASYJJ010000007.1:0-10296 GCA_035996605.1 Rhodanobacteraceae bacterium | reverse complement strand
GTTTGCCGAGCCCGCGTGCGCGGTGATCGCCGAGCACGAACACGTCGGCCAGCCAGGCGAACCCGGCACCGTCGCTGATCACGCGCGCGAATGCGAGCTGGCGATCGTCTTCGTAAACGCCAAAGCAGATCGAGTTGGCGATCGCCCGTTCGACGAATTCGCGATGGATACCCGGCACCCAGTACGATTCGCGGCTAAGGAACTCGTGAATCCGGTCGATATCCAAACGGGCCCGATCGGTGGAGAATAGAAGCCCTCCTTCTGTGCGTTCATGGTGTCCGGGCATGCGTCGTAATCTCCGCCCTGTTCCAATCGTTGCGATTTTTTCGATGGTACTTGCGCTGCTTTCGGGTTGCGCGGCGCCGGTATTCAAGGACGCGCCCGCGATCGTCGCGACGCCGGTCGACATCGCCAGCGAGCCCGAACGCTACCACGGCGCCGATGTGATCTGGGGCGGCAAGATCATCGACGTGCGCAACCTCACCGACACCACCGAAGTCGAAGTCGTCGCCTACCCGCTCGACGCATCGCAGCGACCGGACCAGAACGCCCCGACATCGGGAAGATTCATCGTCGCCATTCCAGGCTATGTGGAACCGTTCGACTTTCCTACCGGCCGATTCGTGACGCTGCGTGGCCGCGTCGATGGCACGCGCGTCACCCGCGTCGACGAGCACGAAGTCGCGTTTCCGCTGGTCGCCGACGCGAATGTGCATGTGTGGCCGGCGAATTTTCCCTACGAGCAGTCTCGCGTGCATTTCAGTTTCGGGCTCGGTGTCGGAATACACTAAGTCTGGCTCGACATCCGCTTGTGTCGATAATGGGGAGAGTACGGCGTCAGATTCGTCTGGCATCGGGCGCTTCGATGCGTCCGCGCGGGTGGCGCGAATAGCTCTGACGTTTCTCCGGCCGCGACAACGATCGGCAGCGCCAAAACATTCATTGGTCCTCGGGGAGATGACTTCCATGCGTGCGTGTTTGCTGCTCGTCGTGCTTGCAATCCTGCCCTGCGGCAGTGCCTTCTGCGCCGATCCATCGATGTGGTTTCCGGAATTGACCCGGCTCGATCTCAAGGACGAAGGCATTCGCGTCTGGTATCCGAAAGCGAATGCAACACCTGTGACGACGCGGCCGGCCTATCTCAAGGACTATGACGATGCGGGTGTTTACGGCGCGCAGCCGTTGCTGCTCGACCTCGGTCACGGCCTGCCGACGCTCGCGCTCGCCTGCGATTCCGGACCGAGCAACGATCCGAGTTGTCGCCTGTTGTCGAAATTCGACGATCCCGCCAGTGCGATCTTCGAATCCGCCGGAAACGATTTCGTGTTTCTGACGACGGCCGAAATCTACGTGTTTGGCGGAACCGATTACACCTACGATCACCGCCGCCTGTTTCGCTTCGACGGCAAGCATTTCGCTGAAATCGCACAGCCGTTCCGCTACGTCGGCATCGAAGGCAAGACTAAGGCGTCGCTCGCGCTGACCTCCATGCGCTCCGCTGACGCGCCGCGCGAAGCCGCCAAGAAAGTTCTCGCGACTTTGCCGCCTGACACGACCATTACGATTCTTCTGAACGCCGCGAGCGGCGACAACGAATACGGTCAGAACCCGGATTACCTCGTGCGTACGCGCGAAGGTCTGATCGGCTGGGCACATATTCCGACGCGACCGGACGGTACGACGATCGTTGAGGGACTGCGCTACGCAGGCGACTAGTTCGGCGGCCTGCTGCCGAATCAATCAGCAGCATAAAAGCAACATATAAGTTTCGGCTATCGCGGCCTCACACCATGCGAAGTGTTCAATGTCCGCTTCGTTACAACGTTCCCGTAATGAGAATCTCGTCGGATTTCGAATGGCGATGATTCCGACATCTCGTCGTGTCGCCGACTTTCAAAACGGGAGCCGTTGAATGCTACGCAAGTTGTTTCTACTCGTTTCTATTTCTGTGATCGGAGTTGGCTCAGCAGATGCCGCAACACTTTTCTTGCCAGGTAACTCGGGTATTCCCGATAAGGTTCAAACGCCGGCAAATGGATGCCTCGTCGACGTGCCTACTGGTGCGATGCGGATGGCGCCTTATCCGTTCCTTCCCGCGCCAAACGATTGCCTGATGTCATATTCGATCGACCTGCCGATTGGATCGACTATTGACGGCGTCGAGGTCGCTTATCGCGACGATTCGGGTGCACCGGGCCGCTACATCACTGCGTATCTGGCAGAAAACAGGATCAAACCAGATATGGGCGCTATCGCGGTTGCAGGCGCGAATGACTTCACAGTCCCCACGCTGCAAAAGGATTTCATGAATATGGGTCCGCTGAGCATTCCCGTAGTTACAGGCGACATTTATTGGGTTCAAGTATCGACCCACCGCGTGACCGAAGTGGATTACGTTGCGGTCTCGTATCACTGAAGCACGTCCATGGCGGCTCCCATGGAGCCGCCATGACTTCTTGTAGCCGGAAAACACTCACTCTGCTTCTGGCAACGCAAACGCGATCACATAATCGCCGCGCGTCGTGCCAAGTTTCGCATGACCGCCTGCAGCGATGACGACGTATTGGCGTCCGCCGGCTTCATAACTCATCGGCGTCGCCTGCGCGCCCGCGGGAAGGCGCGCCTTCCACAACTCGTCTCCGCTCGCGGTGTCGAACGCGCGCAGGTAGTTGTCGGTCGTCGCGCCGATGAAGACGAGGCCACCGGCGGTGGTCAACGGTCCGCCCATGTTCGGCGCGCCCAGCATCGACCAGAATGGCCAGATCGCCTTGTCACGCGATGTGCCGAGCGGTTTTTCCCACGCGATCTTTCCGTGCGCGAGATCGACGGCAACGAGCTTGCCCCACGGCGGCGCGATGCACGGCGCACCGAGCGGCGAATCAAGCAATGTGCGTCGCATCGCGTACGGCGTGCCGGTCTGACGCGCGAATTCCCAACCCTTGTAGAGGCCCGAATCGTATTCCGCGCCGAGCTTGTCGCGCGGGATCAGCGTGACCACCATCGGCACGTCCATCACGTTGGCGATCAATAACTGCCGTTCGGGATCCCACGCGCCACTGCCCCAGTTGGAACCGCCGGCGTAACCTGGCCGTTCGATCGTGCCCTGCAGGCTCGGCGGCGTGAAAATGCCCTCGCTCTTGAGCGCTGCGATTTTTTCCCGGCACGCGTCGCGGTCCCAGAACGTCAGACCCCATGCGTCTTCCTGTTTGACCAGTGCGTGCGAAACCAGCGGCGGCAGCGAAGAGTACGGCTGCGTCGGCGACGGCACTTCACCATCGACAACGTCTTGCGGTACCGCGCGTTCCTCGATCGGAAAAACCGGCACGCCGGTTTCGCTCTCGAATACGAAAATCTGGCCCATCTTGGTCAGCTGAACAACGGCGGCGACTTTCGATCCATCGCGATCGATGTCGACGAGCATCGGCTGCGATGCCGTGTCGTAGTCCCAGAGGTCGTGATGGACGAGCTGTCGCCCCCACACGAATTCGCCACTCGACGCACGCAGTACGACCAGCGAATCGGCCCAATGGTCGTCGCCGGGCCGCTCGCCGCCGAAGAAGTCCGGACTCGCCGAACCGGTCGGGATGAACACGAGCCCGCGCGCAGCATCGACCGCGAACGGCGCCCATGCATTCGCAGCGCCTGTCCAATGCGCCTGCTGGCCTTCGATCTCGCCAAAATCCGGATCAGCCGCGCCACTCGGCATTTTCGCCGTGCGCGGAATCGGATCCCAATGCCAGAGTTCGCGTCCGCTCTTCACATCGAATCCGCGCACGACGCCGAGCTCGATGTCGGTGCCGCGGTTGTCGCCGATGGATGAGCCGACGACCGCGACATCGCCGACGATCGCCGGCGGCGACGTCACCTGATAACTCCCGAGCTGGCGTTCGACCAGGCGAACACCCTTCGACAGCACGACTTCGCCGTTCACGCCGAAGTCGGCGCAGCGCTTACCGGTTTTCGCATCGATTGCGAAGAGGCGCGCGTCGATAGTTCCGAAGACGATGCGCTCGGCGCAAACGGCATCGGCGCCCGCGGCGGCCGCGCGCCCGACGGAAGCTCGCCAGAAGCTGACGCCGCGCGAGGTCATTTCCGAATAATCGCGACCCTTGTCGACGTTGGCGTCGAACGTCCAGCGCTGGGTGCCGCGCGCCGCGTCGAGCGCGAAGATTTTCCCGGTTGCGGTGCTGAAGAAGAGCGTGCCGTCGATCAGCAGCGGCGTGACCTCGAACGTCAGCGCGTCGGCTGCGCGATCGAAACCCTGGCCGAGTTCGCCGGTCCTGAAAGTCCATGCGACCTCCAGATGATCGACATTCTTCGGCGTGATTTCTGCCAGCGGCGCGTGACGTTGACCCCGCCCGTCGCCGCCGTACGCGCTCCATTCGAACGAAGCCGCGTGGACCGGCAACGCCGCCAACAGCATCGCGAACAGCAAGGTCATGCGCATGATCGACTCCTGGCCTGGGGGCGATTCAAACCGGACGGAGGGCCGAGGACAAGCGCTATCTGACGATACGGCCCCGCGGCGATGCGGGCGGATGAAATCGGGGCTTCGGAGACGTCGTGGTACACGAGCAGGGGCGCGCACTCGACCCGGTGCGGGACCGACCGGAGCCAAGAACCCGGCCGCCCGGGCGAAAGCCATGAGCTTTAGCGAGCGTCCGCCGAAAATGGGCACATCGCAGACGTTGCCTTGGGGGGTGCGGTGCGATGGCCCGAGCGCAGTCGTGGCAGACGAACTATTCGGCGGACGCTCTATTGATGGGATACGGGATTCAACGCCGATTCCCGCCAAGGTGACGTCCGCGCCGGCCGTATGGCACCGGCCGTGACGGCGCGGACGGTAGGTCCGCGATCCAGAGCCGCGAATCGCACGCGCGCGTCGGAAATTGCCTACAGCAACGCGCAGCGATCCGCTGAAGACGCTCCGACCCGAAAACGCCAGCATGGCCACACTCGCATTCGGCCGTCGGCGCACTGGGGACTACGGGACGTCCGCACCGATCGGCCGATGCGTTCGGAACTTCGTTCTTGGACAGATTCGTTTCTGGAGAAACAGGTCATGCTCGTGAAGAATGCAGCGAAAGACGTCCTTGCGGCTGTCGCCGTCATGCAGCACGCACGGAACGCGTGCGCGAACTTGAGCCCACTCGGACTGCCGATGTCGCCGGCGCAGATCGAGCATCGTGCCCGAGTGATCGCCGCAGTGATCAATGCTTCGCGGAAATTGCAGCAGCTGCGCGATCGTGCAGTGTCGCTCGAAAGCGCACTGGCGCGGTTCCGTCGGCGCAAAGCCGAGCTCGCCGCATGAAAGCGATGCATCAGCAAGGTATTTCGGGTTGGCAGGCGCTCGGCGTCATCGCGACCTGCGTGGCCGTGATGGTCATGATCGTTTTGCTCGCCCCGCAGTAGCGCCCGCGCGAACGGGACCGCGGCCCCAAGCCGCGGCAATATCCCGGCATTGCCACATGTGAAATTTTTCGCTTGTGGCCTACGCCGTTGCGATTCGTTGCAATTCAACGGCAAATTTCCTACAGACCTGACGCCGACCTCGCGGCATACTGCGCGCCGCCTGCAAGTCTGCGATTCGCGCCGCGCGCACGGTGCCGGAGCCTCGGCTCCATCAGCGACCGCAGGCCGGGGAGCCGTCATCATCGACGGCCTCCTCGTTTCTCCGAATATCCCAATCGCCTCGGCGAGCCCGGCATCGCGGGATTTTGCAAATTTCTACACACGGCGGAACGTCGCGGTGCGACGATTCGCCGGCGGAATTTACATTTACTTCGAGAGCCAAAGATGGAATGGGTCGGTGCTTCCGTGATCGCACCCCGGCCAAAGACGCCGATCGAATTCGAGATCGCGTCGGAGACAGGGATCCGAACGGGTTATTTCCAGGATTCGATGTTCTACTGCAACGGCGATCCGGACGGTTATCCGCGCAGGATGATTCGACGCTGGAGATATCTCGACGATGCTTCGGCGCGAATGGACTTCGCGGTTGCGATCACCGTTTGATTGCGGGGCATGCAGTCAAGCACGACCGACGCCACGTCAAGCGACATTGCCGGCCTTGCGCGCCTTGAAGCGCTCCACCGCGTTTTCGAGCGCGATGGCACGATTACGCAGGAGCTGTAGCTTCGCGCGGGCGCGGATCACACTGTCGACGATCTGTGCGCGCTGCTGCAGTTCGGCCATCGTCATCGGCGTGCCGAGCGGATTCAGCTGATCGCACACCGAGCGCGCATGCTTCAGAAGATTGACCGCGGCGGCGGCGTCCAGGGTTGCTGTGCGCATCTTCATCATTGAATCTCCAATACCGATTATACGGATCGCTGGCTGACTGGCCGCTGCCAGCCGACCCGGCCAGCCAACGTCCTGCCGCTGTACGGCTAATGAAGAAGTCTGACGCAGAGCTTCCGCCGAGCGCATCGGCCGGTGGCGCGACCATGTGTAGGAAATCGCCTTGATGGATGCACGAGCAATTCACGTCCCGTATGGGTCGACTGTCGTTCCCTGCGCGTCCTGGCGGGGTTCGGACGCTCGGACACAGCACTTTCGCCGCATCGACGCGGCGGCGCAGCTTGCGTCCGGCGCGAGCCGCGCGGCATGCTATGGCTACAAGGGCGCTGCGGGGCCGGGCCGCATCGACCTGACATCGCCTTTCGGCCCCATCCACCTACCCTACTCGCGCAGCGCATGATCGAGTTCGGACACAGCACACACGTCGGCCTGCGCCGCGAACACAACGAAGACACCTACTACGCCGATGCCAATCTCGGCCTGTGGCTCGTCGCGGACGGCATGGGTGGGCATGAACACGGCGAAGTCGCCAGCGCGCTCGCGCGCGACACACTGGTGCGCGAGGTTGGCAAGGGCGCCGAGCTGATCCCGGCGATCCAGCTCGCGGATGAGGAAATCATCCGCCACTCGACCAAGCGCTCCGAGGCGCTGCCGATGGGCACGACGATCGCGGCGCTTCGCATCAACGGCGATCGGGATTTCGAAGTCGCCTGGGTCGGCGACAGCCGCGTATATCTTTGGAACAAGGGATTGAAGCAGCTCTCGCAGGATCATTCCTACGTGCAGGAACTGATCGACCAGGGCGCCATCACCAGCGAGCAGGCGCGCAGCCACCCGCACCGCAACGTGGTCACGCAGGCGCTCGGCGTCACCGACCCGCAGTCGATGCGCATCGGCAATGCCCGCGGCCAGCTCAATGCCGGCATGCAGCTTCTACTTTGCAGCGACGGGCTGACGGAAGAAGTCACCGACGCATCCATCGCGGCGATCCTCGGGCGCGAAGAGCTGACTGCGCAGGAATGCGTCGATCACCTCGTGCTCGCCGCGCTGGATCAGGGTGGCGCGGACAACGTCACGGTGATCATCGTCCGGGCTAAGTGACGGGCGCAGAAGGAGCTGGGAAGGTCGTGGATCTCCCGGCTGCCCTCACCCGCGTTTGGCGCGACCTCTCAAACGAGCGGAGAGGTGTATCAATCCACCGCGGCGGCTTCGAGACGCGACGGCGTTACGTCGATCGCGAGCCGCTTCCACACGCACGCGCCTTTGCTTGCGGCGTCGATCGAATCGAGCCGTGCGACGTGGGCTGTGAGCTCCGCGGCGAGTGCGCGCAGCACGCGAGGTCGTACGGTGATGCGCACTTCGCTGACTGCGACGCGTGCGACCTGCTCGGCCGCTTCGTCGCCAAAACCTAGCAGGCCCTGGCCGGCGGTCATCGCGAGATAGACCTCGGCGAGCAGTTGCGCGTCGAGCAGTGCGCCGTGCCACTCGCGGTGGCTGTTGTCGATGCCCAGACGCCGGCATAGCGCATCGAGGCTGTTGCGCTGGCCGGGGAATTTCTCGCGTGCGAGCGCGAACGTATCGAGCACGTGCGCGTGATCGGCGAGGCGGCCGAATCCGGCGCCGGCCAGGCCCAATTCGGCGTCGATGAATCCGACGTCGAATTCCGCGTTGTGCGCGATGATCTCGGCGTTGTCGATGAACGCGATGAACTCGGCGACGACGTCGCCGAAACGCGGTTTATCGAGCAGAAAATCGTCGCTGATGCCGGTCACCGCGCGAGCACCCTCGTCGATCGCGCGGTCGGGATTGAGATAGACGTGAAACGTTCGTCCGGTCGGCCGCCGCTCGGCAAGCTCGACGCATCCGACTTCGATCAGACGATGCCCGCGCTGCACTTCGAGGCCCGTGGTTTCGGTATCGAGGACGATTTGTCTCATGCTTCTCCGGCACTCCGCGTGGCGGCAGCGGTTTCCATCTCACTCTTTATCCTGAGCGCGGCATCGCGCGCAAGACGGTCGACGCGTTCGTTCTCGACATGTCCGGTGTGGCCGCGCACCCAGTGCCATCGCACGTCGTGGTCCGTCAGCGCTGCGCCGAGGCGTTCCCAGAGGTCCCGATTCTTGACCGGTTTCTTGTCGCTGGTGCGCCAGCCGTTGGCCTGCCAGCGCGCCATCCATTCTTCGACGCCGCGTCGGACATATTCGGAGTCGGTCGTGACGACGACCTTGCAGGCGCGCTTCAGCGCCTCGATGGCGGCGATGGCCGCCATCAATTCCATGCGGTTGTTGGTCGTGTCGCTCTCGCCACCGGAGAGTTCTTTCTCGCGCGATCCGAAGCGCAGCAGGGCCGCCCAGCCGCCCGGCCCGGGGTTGCCCAGACAAGCACCATCGGTGAAGACTTCGACCGTTTCCTGCGCCGGCTCGGTCGTCATGCGCAGGCGCGCTGGCTCGGAGTGCCGGCGAGGCGTGCGCCGAGCGCGACACCCGGGCGCTTCGCGCGCGGCCGCAACGGTGTCAGCACGGAACGCTGCTTGCGCGCCGCGAGCAGATACGCGCCGCGAAGCGGAGCGAGCAGACGTTCACGCTGCGCCGGGATCGGGTCGGCAAGCTGCGTGTCGATCGTGCGGCGCGGCCAGAATGCACCGAGGTAGTCGAGCGCCACCGGAGCCAGACTCGATTTCAGCAGGCGACGGCGCAGCGAATCCGCATTCAACGTCTGCGGAACGGTGCCGCCACCGCGCGTATGCCAATGGATCCACGCCAGCCATGGGCTCCACGGATTGAAGCCGAACCACAAGAGAAGACCGCCCGGTGCCATCACGCGCGCGATTTCCGCGACGATGCCGCTTTCGAGCGGCTGCGCGTCGCCGAGATGCTGAGCCAGCACCAGTTGAAACGATTCGTCCTCGATCGGCAGAGCGCGAGCCGAGCAGACGAGGTCACCCGAAAGCATGCCGCCGGTCGCGTGAAGACGCGTCATCGAGAGATGCGCGAGGTCCGCAGGCAGATCGCGCGCCGCGGCATCCGGCTGCAGCAGCAACGCGCGGCCGCCCGGCTGGCGCGCCGCATGCGCCGGCAGGACGCCAAGCTCCTCGCGCAGCAGCGCCTGGATCTCCGGCAGGGCGAAAAGAGGTCGGGAAGCGGATTTCACGCGGCTAAATCGGAATGGGCGCTCGGCGAAGTGTAACGCGCTAATGCCGACTTAACGTCGCCGGCAAGACGGCTGGCTATAGTCGCGCCGCCCATGAGCGACGACCTGCGCATCCTTGCTGTGCCTGCGCTTGCGGACAATTACGTCTGGCTGCTCGCCGACGCGTCCGGAAAGGCAATCGCTGTCGATCCTGGCGAATTCGAGCCGGTGCGCGCTGCGATGAAGCGGGAGCAGTTGGAGCTCGCCGCGGTGCTGCTGACGCATCACCATCCCGATCACATCGGCGCCGCCGACGCGCTCATCGCGGGCCGGCCGATTCCGGTGTACGCGCCACACGACGAACGCATCGGGCTTGCCGCCCATCGCGTCGCACACGGCGATCGCGTCGAACTGCAACATCCTCTGCTTCGATTTGACGTGATCGGCGTTCCCGGGCACACGCGTTCGCACATCGCCTATCACGGGCATGGCATCGTGTTCTGCGGCGATACGCTTTTCAGCGTCGGCTGCGGGCGCATCTTCGAAGGCACGCCTGAACAGATGCTCGCCTCGCTGGATTCGCTCGCCGCGTTGCCCGGCGACACGCTGGTCTGCTGCGGACACGAATACACCGTCAACAATTGCGTTTTCGCGCAGACGGTCGATCCCGAAAATCCCGCTCTCGCACGGCGCGCCACGCAGGCACGCGCGTTGCGCGAACGGGGCTCGCCGACTCTGCCGGTTTCAATGCGCGAGGAGCGCGCCTGCAATCCGTTCCTGCGCGTCGACTCCGACGCGATCGTGAGTGCCCTGCCCGACGCCTCGGACCGCGTCGCGCGTTTCGCCGAGCTTCGCCGGCGCAAGGAT
>DASYJJ010000006.1:0-2296 GCA_035996605.1 Rhodanobacteraceae bacterium | reverse complement strand
CGCATCCCCGAAATTTGCCGCGTCGATTCGCTCAGCGACAACTCGGAAGCCAGCCTGACGAATCAGCTCTACTGCTTCGTCTACGGTGTCAAAGCGCAACCCGGACATGCTACTTGCTCCGATCTGATCAGTCGAGCGCCGTCCGCGCTCAAGCGATATCCCTTCGTCATCATGTATCCCAACTCTCGTGCATACGAACTGTTCGGATCCTTCACTTCGCTCAGAGGCGTTGCCAGGCGTATCTCCGCATTTCTCGCGATCGCGCGATCGAGCGCGCGTTGATTCGCCGCCCATTGCTGCCCGGGCGCCATACGGTTCCAGACCTCTGTCGGTATCGCAAAACGATGTGCGCCCAACTCGTCAGCCATATCGATGTACGCAGGGAACCGACCAAGGACGAGAATGTCCTGCCGGCACTCCTTCGGCAGCTCTTTCGGCTGGACCATGCCGCCTCGCATCCCGTACGGCGATAGCATCAGCGGGACTGTGTCGGTCGCGAAGAAGAGCCCCGCCGCAACCATCGTTGAACGATCTGCGCGTTTTTGATCTGCTGCCGTGATCGTTGTGAAGCCGATGCCGGCGTTGTAGTAAATCTCGCTGTTCTCGTCCGCGCGAGCAACGGCGGCCTCGAACGTCGCCACATCGTTAACCATCGACCGCCGCGAAGCTTCGTACGCTGATTGCGTGGTGACCATCGACGGCACGAGTTGCTGCGCGTAGTCGCCGCCGATCGGCCCGCTCGCGTCCGACCACGAATGATCGACAGGCACGAGCAAGTACTGGTTGAACCCAGCGCGGCCTGCCGACATGAAGTCGTTGTGCAACTTCTTGCCTCGGGCTTTCAGCATCGCCAGATGCCTCTTGTCCTCCGCCGTCATTGCACGCCTGCCCGTTGGGTCGGAACAGTTGACAGGGTCGCCATGGCAATAGGAGTAGAGATTCGCACCCCCGGCGTAGCCCTCGGGATCAGGTGAGAAGAACGTGCCGGTGTGCGGGTTGTACCAGCGGTCCCGCATGTAGATCTCTCCCGTCATCGGCTCGACGAACGGCGCGCCCTTGAACGCCGAAACGCCTAGCATGGCGATGACGCTGGAACTCGGCGACGCCGAGACCGCGGCCGCCTGCGGTGCTCTCTGCGCTTCGGTGCGATGGAGGGCGAGATTCGCGAGCGCAGGTTCTCGCGTCTCCTTACCGATGACGATAGCGCCCTTCCCCGAAACCGTCACCGTGACATCCGCCGCGGGTAGCTTCGCCAGCACATCGGCCAGGCTGATGATGCGCAGCGCGTACGGTGGAACGTCGTACGCGGCATACGCGTACTCGACGCCCCCGAAGTTCGTGGCGCTGACCTCGACGTGAACCGGCTTACCGGTGACTTCTGCGATAGCCACGTCCGCAGCCGCGCGCGTCGTTGCCGGCGCGCCCTCTTTGATGACGTGATCGTCAAGGAACGGCCGGAAGAGGCGACCGGTACGAAAGGTCCTTCCTCCATCGCTGGACTCCTGCAGGCGCGTCACCAATTCAACGTCGGCCGTGCAATCGACGCGTATGGTCCCGGCTGCAGACATATCCACGAGAAAGTCTTCGTAGATGCGCGCCTGACCGGCCGCGATTATCTCGCGCGAAATGAGCGGATAATCGGACCGCCCCGGAGAGCGGTATGTAAAGACGCATTCCGCTGCCGTATTCGTTCGGTTCGTTACCACGACAGTGGTCCTGAACGTACGGTTTCCAGCGGTTCCAGTCACGACGGGAATGAGGGCGCCGCGTGCGAATGAAGGGACTGCCAGGACGGCGAAGAAGACGCTAATAACGATGCGCTGAAACATGCGGTTGGAACTTGGCCGAAGATTGGAGACACACGTGTCCTGTAGATGTAGGAGTGTCGCAGCGGCGCTTTTCCCTACCTATGGAACGTAAAGCTGCCGGGAAGCCGCGTTACTCGCCTGGCCGCAGTGACGGCGAACTCCTCCAGTACCGGTCCGCTGTTCCGGCTCGCGAGTGTGCCGAGGGTAGGGAGCTTGCGACCTCCGTCACTCCCATGACAGAGAACCATCCCGTAACCGGGTAACTCAGTTGAAAAACGCGCCGCTGTCGTCGAATCGCGACCGGAAGTCGCTCTCCGCGCGCGGACAGGGAAGAGGATCGTCCGGCGGCGGTACGACGATCGCGCATTCGCGCACGACGTCGGCCAGCGTATCGATCTCCAACGGCTTGTTCACGGTGGCGTTGACGAGGAGCGAATCGATCGGCAGGTCCTTGTTGGGGTCGAGTACCGCCAGGATGAACGTGGTCC
>DASYJJ010000005.1:0-1764 GCA_035996605.1 Rhodanobacteraceae bacterium | reverse complement strand
AATGCCGGCCGCGGCGAATGAGTACCGAAGGCAGCAGCAGCGCAACCAGGAACAGAAGATGATCGAATCCGGTCGCGATGTGCTCGATGCCTTCGCCGACATAGCCGCGCAATTGCGTCCATGCGGAGAGCCCGCCCATCGCGAACGACTGGCGCCGGCTGGATGCGGAAAAAACCGCGCTCGTGACCGACGCCGAAGCGGTCTCCAGTTTCAGAAGGCCGCGATGCTGCGCGTCGATGTCGAACAAAAGCCCGTAATCGACATCGAGCGAGTCGATATGCGCCGGACACGTCGCGTGCAGATCGAGCACGAGGTAACCGCCGTCGGTGTGACGATCGACTTGATGATCTGTGATCGCCAGCACGCACGGACTGCCGCCCGACGAGATCCCGAGGCGCGAGAGCGCATAGGCATCAATCTCGGTACTTCGGTTGTTGAGCTCGCCCCAGTCGATCTTGCCATCCGCGTTCCGATCGAGATCGAACACGGCGTCGAGATCGCGGGCCGCAATGTCCCAGTGGCCATCGATCGCATTGCCGCCGACGTTGAGGCCAAGATAGCTGTCGCTCGGCTTGTGCGCGAACGCGGTGGGGGCGAACAACGCGAAACTCAGCAGGCACAGCACGCGCGCGATCATGGCTTCGCGGCCTCGCGCACGAGCTCGGCAATGCGTTGGCTCTCAAGATGAGTCGACGCGATCGTTTCGATCACGTCGCGTGCCGCTTGCGGCTTATGCGCGGCGAGTGCGCATTCGAGCGCGATTCGCGCGTCGAGCGGTTCCTTCTGCACGTGCCAGTTTTCGAGCGCGAGCGCGAGGGCGGCATCCGGAGAATGGAGGATTTCGAGCGTGTAGCGCGCTTCTTCGCGCAGATGCACACGATCACCGCGTGCGCGCAACGCGGCGAAACGCTGCCCGAGATCATCGGCGCTGCTCGCGGCATCCGTCGCACCGGAACGAATCGCCGCCTGCACACGACGCAGCAGCAACGTATCGACGGGCGTATCGCGGGGAATCAGCTCGATGACATCCGCGTAACGCTGCTCGTCGAGCAGGAGATCGGCGTACGCGGCGATCGTGTATGCATCGTGCGGATCGAGTGCGCGGCTCACGCGATACAGGCGCTGCGCATCGTCCGAGCGGCCGAGCCGCTCGGCGATCTCGGCCTGCGACGTCGTAGCCCAGCTTCGCAACGAAACGACCGCTTGCGAGCCCGATGATTGCGCAAGCACGCGATTCAGCGCGTCGTACGCCTGCGTCGAGCGACCCGTCAACCCATCGACCGACGATTGACACGTCGCGACGACCATCATTACGGCGATATCCGGCAACCGCCCACAGCTCGCGGCCGCGCCGGCAAGATCGCCGGTGACCTGCTGTACCGTCGCCAGCGTCAGCCATGCCTGCGCGTTGGTCGGTTGCTGCGCAAGCGCGCGCTCCAGATGCGCACGCGCATCGGCGAAAACGTGATTGCTCTGCTCGATGGTCGCGCGCAGCACGAGCACGGGCACCGGTGAATCCGCAGCATCCCACCACGGCGCGAGCACGGCCTGCGCCCTGCCGAGCTGGCGCGGATCGGAATCGATGCGAGCGCGCGTGACGTAGAGACCCGCGAGTCGTAACGCGAGATCGAGATTGTGCGGATCGCGCGCGACCGCCGCACGCAGCGCGCGCGTCGCGCGATCCGCTGCGGGCGCGGTTCCGGCCGGCAGCGTTTCGATGATTTCGCTATCGCTCTTCGGCCGGTAAGGCGCGGCGGTTGCCAC
>DASYJJ010000004.1:0-5465 GCA_035996605.1 Rhodanobacteraceae bacterium | reverse complement strand
TCTCGGACTCCGCATTCAAACCAAAACGGACGACGCGGCGCTTGCCGGCGAGTTCGAAGAAATAGCCGGCATACGCGTCGTCGGCGTTTACGATCGCGATGCCGTCGTCCGGCAACGCCGCATAGATCGCGCCCTTGGTCTCGGCGACGCCGCGCTCGCTGCCGAGGCGCTCCAGGTGCGCCGACGCGACGTTGTTGACCAGGCCCACATCCGGGCGCGCGATGCGCGCGAGATACGCGATATCGTCCGGCTTGCCCGCGCCCATCTCGATGACCGCGTATTGCACATGCTCGGGCATCGCGAGCAAAGTCAGCGGCACGCCGATTTCGTTGTTGAGATTTCCGGTGTTGAAGTGCGTTCGCCCGTGACGGCCGAGGATCGACGCCGTCAGGGTCTTCACCGTCGTCTTGCCATTCGAGCCGGTGATGCCGATCACCCACGCGTCGCGCTGCGAGCGCACCGCGCGCGCGAGTTCGCCGAGCGCGGCGAGCGTATCGGCGACGATGATCTGCGGCATGTCGGCATCGACGATGTGATCGACCAGCGCAGCGGTCGCGCCGCGCTCGCGCGCGGTGCCGACGAAATCGTGAGCGTCGTAGCGCTCGCCCTTCAGCGCGACGAACAATGAGCCCGGCGATAGCGTGCGCGTATCGGTCGATACGCCATCGATGAATCCGCCAGCGCCGTGCAACCGGCCGCCGACCCATGTCGCAATGTCGGTCAGGCGCAATTTCATGCGCTGGCTCCGAGCACTTCGCGCGCAACCGTGAGGTCGTCGAACGGATAGCGGACACCGTCGACTTCTTGATACGGCTCGTGTCCCTTGCCGGCGATCAGCACGACATCGCCGGCGCGCGCTTCGCGAATCGCCAGTGCAATCGCGGCGCCGCGGTTACGCTCGATCGTCGCGTTCTGCGGATGCGCAAGGCCAGCGACGATCTGCTCTACGATCGCATCGCCGTTCTCACCGCGCGGATTGTCGTCGGTGACGATGATGCGATCGGCCAATGCTTCTGCGATCGCGCCCATTTGCGGCCGCTTGCCCGCGTCGCGCTCGCCGCCGCAACCGAACACGCAGATCAGTCGTTCATGCGTGTGCGCGCGCAGACTCGTCAGCGCCTGCTCCAGCGCGTCCGGCGTGTGTGCGTAGTCGACGACGACGAGCGGAAGCGCGCCCTCGCCGCCGATGCGGTTCATGCGGCCGCTGACCGGCTCGAGGATCGCGAGCCCATCGCGGATCGCATCGAACGCGAATCCGAGATGGCCAAGACACGCCGCGACCGCAAGCAGGTTCGAAACATTGAATCGCCCGAGCAGGCGTGTCACGACATCGCCTTCGCCCCAGGGTGTCGTCAAGTGGAAACGGAGGCCCGCGACTCCGGGCTCGATCGACCGCGCGACGAGATCGGCATCCTCGCGATCGACGCCATAACGCAGCAACGTGATGTCGCCATGCACGCGCGCGGCGAGCGCGCGGCCGAACGGATCGTCGACATTGATCACGGCCGCGTCGAGCCCAGGCCACGCGAACAGCCGTTCCTTGGCCATGCCGTAGGCGTGCATCGTGCCGTGGTAGTCGAGATGATCGCGCGTGAGATTGGTGAACACCGCGAGATCGAACGCAACTGCGTTGACGCGGCCCTGGTCGAGCGCGTGCGAGGACACTTCCATGGCGACGTGGCTTGCACCGTCGTCGCGGAATGTCGCGAGCAGGCCCTGCACCGAGATCGCATCCGGCGTGGTGCGCGCGCCCTCGACGATTTCGCCGACGAGGCCGGCGCCGAGCGTGCCTACCGTCGCAACGCGATGACCGGCGTGGTGCAGCGCCTGCGCGAGCAGGTGCACGGTCGAAGTCTTGCCGTTGGTGCCGGTGACGCCGATGACGGTGAGCGCGAGTGAAGGATCGCCGAAGAAACGCGATGCGATCGAGCCGAGTTTGTCGCGGAGGTTGTCGATCCAGACGGTGGGTGTGGATGAAGAAGCGGGTGCGGCTACGCTGGCCCTCATCCGCCCTTCGGGCACCTTTTCCTGCGAAGTGGAAGATTCGGGATTGGCGTGGGTTTCTGCCACGCTGGCCCTCATCCGCCCTTTGGGCACCTTCTCCCGCGAAGCGGGAGAAGTTAAATCGAGACGGCCTTCGGCCGTTGCTTTTAAAACGGCGGGCGCGGGCGTTGCGACTTCGCCGGGCCTCTCGGCCAGGATCGCCGCAGCGCCACGCGCCAACGCCATCGGGGCAAACGTGATGCCGTGTTGTCGCGAACCCTTGAGCGCGACGAACGCATCGCCGGCTCGCACTTCGCGCGAATCGAGCGCGAGACCGTGCACGACGATGTCGCTGACCTCGCCCGCGTCGGCGTGACCGGCGAGGAGTTCAGCGAGATTCATCGCGCGTGTTTTGGTCATGGCGGCACACCTTCTGCGTAGTTCGACGTTTCCGACGAGTCGTCGGAGGCCGGAACTTTCGCGTCGATGGTGGGCGCGCCTTGAGGCGAACCTGTGTACCAATTCTTGACGTTGTCGGGCGGAACATCGAGCAGACGCAGCGCGCCGCTCATGACCTTGCTGAACACTGGCGCCGAAACGTAACCGCCGTAGTACAGCGCACCTTGCGGATCGTGGATGATGACGACGCCGACCAGCCGCGGATTCGACGCCGGAACCATGCCGACGAACAGCGAGATGTAACGATTCTCGTAACCGCCGCCGGATGCCGCGCGCGCTGTGCCGGTCTTGCCGGCGACGAGATAGTTCGGAACGACTGCCTGCGGATACGCGGTGCCGCCCGGCGCCACGACGGTTTCGAGCATGCGTCGAATGCTCGTCGCGATTTCGGGATCGATGACCGCGGTGTCCGGATTCTGCGCGCCCTTCACGAACGTCGGCGAGCGCAACCGTCCGTTGTTGGCGATCGACGTGTACGCATTGACGAGCTGCAGCGGAGTGACATTGAGGCCGTAGCCGTACGCGATGGTCGCCTGCTCGACCGGCCCCCAGCTTTTCGCGATCGGCAGGAGTCCCGGCGATTCGCCGGGAAATCCCGAGCCGGTGACCTCGCCGAAACCGTAGCGATGATCCACGTCGTACATGTGATCGCGCGTCAGCGTGAGGCCGATCTTGGCCGCGCCGACGTTGCTCGAATGCGTGATCACGCCGGTAACATCGAGCATGCCCTTGTTGTGCACGTCGCGAATCACGCGACCGTCGGCGAGCGTGAGCGTGCCGGGCGAAGTGTCGATCGCCGTATGCGGCTTCCATTTGCCGCTCTCGAGTGCGGCCGAGATCGTGAATGCTTTCATCGTCGATCCGGGCTCGACGACGTCGGTCACGGCGCGGTTGCGTCTCATCGAAGGATCGACGCCGTTGCGCGAATTCGGGTTGAACGATGGCGCATTGACCATTGCCAGCACTTCGCCGGTCGGCGCATCGAGGATCACCATCGATCCAGACGAGGCGTGGTGCTCGGCGAGCGCCGCTTTGAGCTCGCGATACGCGAGGTATTGAATGCGCCGATCGATCGAGAGCGTGAGATCGCGTCCGGGCTGCGCGTCGCGCAGAAGCTCGACGTTCTCGACGACCTCGCCATGCAGGTCGCGGATCACACGCTTCATACCGGGTCTGCCGGCGAGCCAGTCGTCGAACGCAAGCTCGAGTCCTTCCTGCCCGCGATCGTCGATGTTGGTGAAGCCGAGCACGTGCGCCATCACCTCGCCGCTCGGGTAATAGCGGCGGAATTCGCGCTCGCTGGCGACGCCGGGGATGTCGAGCTTCAGGATCGCCTTCGCGTCATCCGGATTCAGATGGCGCTTCAGATAAACGAATTCCTTGTCCGAGCGCTGCACGAGTTTCTGCTTGAGATCGTCCTCGTCCAGACCCAGCGCCTTGGCGAGTTCGGGCAAGCGATCGGCATTGCCGAGCACATCGGTCGGATTCGCCCAGATCGATTCGACCGGCGTCGACACCGCGAGCGGCTCGCCGTTGCGATCGAAGATCGTGCCGCGCGAAACGGGAATCGGAATATCGCGCAGAAAGCGCTGATCGCCCTGCTCCTGGTAGAAATCCTTGCGCACGACCTGAAGATCGACCGCGCGCACGACCAGAGCGCTCGACGTCAGCGCAAGCATCATCGCGACCACGTAAAGTCGCGCGCGAATGTTGGCCGGCTTGACGCGCTTCATCGGCGCACCACGACGGTTTCGGCAGGGTTCGGCGAAACCATGCCGAGGCGTCCGCGCGCGATCTGTTCGATGCGGTTGTTCTCGGCCCAGGTCGCCTGCTCGAGCTCGAGCCGGCCGAATTCGAAATTGAGATCGTCGCGCTCGTTGCCGAGTTTGGTCAGCTCGACGAACAACTCGCGGCTTTGCTGGATCGAATAGACGACGCCGATCGCGCTCGCGATCACCGCGCCGAGCAGCATCGTCATCAGTACGACGACGCGAAGGCTCATGCGCCGTCCTCGACAGGACGCTTCTCCGCGACGCGCAACACGGCGCTCCGGGCGCGCGGATTCGCGGCAGTTTCCTCGTTGCCCGCAAACACGGCCTTTCCGACGGCCACGAGTGCGGACGGCGCGCGTTCGGGTTGCGGCAGGCTGCGGCGTACGCGCGGTGCTTCTTCGCCGCGTATGAAGCGCTTGACGAGGCGGTCTTCGAGCGAATGGAAACTGATGACCGCCAGCCGTCCGTTCGGCTTCAGCCGCATCAACGCGCTTTCGAGGCCGCGCTGAAGCGCGGCGAGCTCGTCGTTGATATGGATGCGCAGCGCCTGGAACGTGCGCGTCGCCGGGTGCTTGTTGCGCTCGCGGTGGCCGATCGTCTTGGCGACGAGATCGGCGAGCTGGCGCGTCGTTGTCAGCGGATGCGCTGCCCTCGCCGTGACGATGGCACGCGCGATGCGTCGGCTCATCCTCTCCTCGCCCCACTGCCACAACACATCGGCTATCTCCGCCTCACCGGCCCCGGCGAGCCATTCCGCCGCAGGGATTCCCCGGGTCGGGTCCATGCGCATGTCCAGCGGTCCGTCGGCCTGGAAACTGAACCCGCGCGCGGGATCGTCCAGCTGTGGCGACGAAACGCCGAGATCGAACAGCACACCGTCCAGGCCGCCGGCCGTCTCCTCCCATTCGGCAAGCTCCGCGAAGCTCGCGTGCCGGATGGCGACGCGCGGATCTCCACCGAACTCCCTCTCCGCACCCGCGATCGCCTCCGGATCGCGGTCCATCAACAAGAGCCGGCCGTTCGGGCCGAGCTTCGCCAGCACTTCGCGCGCATGACCGCCGCGTCCAAACGTGCCGTCGAGGTAGGTTCCATCCGCGACGACGCGAAGCCCCTCCAAGGTCTCCGCCAGCAGCACCGGCACATGCGAACGCGTTGCCCTCACGTTCTTGCTGCGCCGCATCACAACTTCAGCTCGAGCATGTCCTCCGTGATCTGTGCCTCACCGATCGTTTCGCGGATCTTGGCGAGGTG
>DASYJJ010000003.1:0-6423 GCA_035996605.1 Rhodanobacteraceae bacterium | reverse complement strand
CGATCGCGCGCGGCGAGCTCGAAGTCGTGCTGCCGGCGTGGAGCATCCCGCAAGGCATGGCGCACTTCGTCTATCCAAGCCGCCGCGGCCTGTTGCCTTCCGTACGCGCGTTCGTCGATTTTCTCGCTGAGCGATTGCCGGACACGATGCGGCTCAAACATCAGCAATGCATGACGCGGGATGACAAGTTGGGTTGACGTCTGCGCATCGCATACGGCGGCGGAGAATCGCTGACGAAGGCGCGAAACGGACGCTAGTGCGCGCTCGCGCGTTGCGCACGATCGCGTCGCACCGCCCAGCCGAGCGATCCGATCACGACGACACAAAGCCCGCTTTCGATCAGCGCCGGCACACGCGCAGCAGGTGCGATCCATGCCGCGACGACGCCGTGGCAGAAATAGAAAAGCGCAACGACGCCGACCCAGAGCAGCGTGCGACGCCGACCGCTCCGCAAAGCAAACGCCGGCAACACGAGCGCCGGCAGCGTCAAGGCGAGCGCGATCCACGGCGATCCGTCGGCCGGCGGCGCCATCACGAGATACCAGGCGAACTGCAATGCGATGAGCGCGATCCACGCGCCGATACCGACACGCTCGGGCATCACGCGCCGCGCTCCAGCTTGGCCGCCGTTTCCGCGACGCGTCGTCCGATCACGCGTGCGAGCACGCGTTCGTCCTCGCTGATCGCGTTCTGATCGGACGTTCCGGCGACATGGCTTGCGCCGTACGGCGATCCGCCGCCGGTCGTGCGATTCAATGCCGCCTCGGTGTATGGGATGCCGACAATGAGCATGCCGTGGTGGATCAGCGGCAGCATCATCGAGACGAGCGTCGTTTCCTGGCCGCCGTGCTGCGTGCTCGTCGAAGTGAACACGCCGGCGGGTTTGCCGGCGAGCGTGCCCGAGATCCAGTCGGCGGCGGTCGAGTCGAGAAAGTATTTCAGCGGTGCCGCCATGTTGCCGAATCGCGTCGGGCTGCCGAGCACGAGGCCCGCGCATTCGCGCAGATCGGCCAGCGTCGCGTACGGCGCGCCTTCGTCCGGCTCGGGCGGCGATGATTTTTCGGTGACCGGTGCGACCGGCGGCACGCTGCGCAGCCGCGCGGTGCAACCCGGCACTTCCTCGACACCGCGCGCGACGAGCCGCGCGAGCTGCGCGGTCTTGCCGTTGCGGGAGTAGTAGAGGACGAGGATTTCGATCATGGGCTGGGTGGTGATTCTCGGTTGCGGGATGCTTCAAACAAGCCAAGGCTGTCCCTTCTCCCGCTCGCGGGAGAAGGTGCCGGAGGCGGATGAGGGAAGCTTGTGGGTTCTCGGCCAGCTTGCCCTCACCCTAACCCTCTCCCGCGAGCGGGAGGGGGGATTGCCCGCACACTAGTCCTCTCCCGCAAGGGGTTGTGTAGCTTGCTCTCGATGAGTGCCTTCCCGGCTTGGTCCCGTTAAGCGCGCTGCGTTAGGCTCGCAGCATGCCCCTCGGTCCCGCGAAGTTTGCCAGAAAGCTGCGCTTCGACCGCGAACGTTCGCTCGCGCTGTTGCACTTCACCTGGTGCCGCTTCATCGAGGACCGCTGCATGCAGACGGCGGGCGCGCTCGCATACACCTCGGTGTTCGCGCTGGTTCCGTTGACCGCGGCGATTCTCGGCATCCTCGCGGCTTTTCCGGTTTTCGCGGACTGGCGCGACAGCATCACGGTCTGGATGTTCGCCAATTTCGTGCCCGCGACGGGCGACGCGGTGCAGGCTTACATCACCGAGTTCGCCGCCAATGCCAGCAAGGCCACGGCGGTCGGGGTTCTGGTGCTGCTGTTCAGCGCGGTGGCGCTCATGATGAGCATCGAGGACGCATTCAATCGCATCTGGCGCGTGCAGACCGCGCGACCGGCCGCGTCGCGCTTCGTGATCTACTGGACCACGTTGACGCTCGGACCGTTGCTCGTCGTCGCGGCGCTCGCGATCAGTTCCTACTTGATCGCGCTGCCGTTCATCGGCGCCGCGGCCGAGCAGTTGTCGCTGAAGACGCGCATCCTTTCGGCGCTGCCGTTCCTGATCGTGTGGAGCGCGCTCGTCGCGGCCTATATGGTGATTCCGAATCGCGGCGTGCGCATAGGCCACGCGCTGATCGGCGCACTCATCGCGGCCGCGCTGTTCGAAGGCGCCAAGCGCGGCTTCGCGTGGTATGCGACGCGCGCGAACTATCAGCAGGTCTACGGCGCGATCGCGATCGTGCCGATCTTCCTTTTCTGGATCTATCTTTCGTGGGCGATCGTCCTGTTCGGCGCATCGCTGACCGCGTCGCTGAGCGCGTTCGACTATCGGCCGGCCTCGCTGCGTCTTCAGCGCGGGCAGGAATTCCCAGGACTCCTGCGCGTGCTCAATCATTTCGCCGCAGCACAGCGCGACGGCCGCGGATTGCACAGCGAAACATTGTGCGCGGCCGAGCCGTTTCTCACCGACGATCTTCTGCAGCGTTATCTTGGCGATTTGTACCGCGTCGGTTTGATCCGCCGCAGCGAAGTCGGCGAATGGGTCGTCGTCCGTGATTTCGCCAGCATCAGCCTGCTGGAAATCTACGAGGAAGGTGGCTACCGTCTGCCTTACGAGTCGACGATCGCGCCCGATCCGACGGTACCCGCATCGGCGCTGCTGGAGCGGGTCGCAGACGAGGTCCGGCAAGGGCTCGACATGCCGCTCTCCGAAATCTTTCCGGCCTCCGCACGGTCCAATTCCTCGTCCGAAGAGGCCGCGTCCGAAGACGGCGTGCCTCCGGCGCAACCACATCATCCGATGGAGCAAGCATGAAACGATCGTTCCTGCGCGTCGCCTTTGCGCTCGTCGCCGCGCTTTTATTCGCAGCGGGGGGTCATGCCGAAACGGCGAAGAAACCGGCGCTTCAAGTCACCACTCTGGACGGCGCCACCTTCGACCTGGCTACGCAGCGCGGCAAATGGGTCATCGTGAATTTCTGGGCGACGTGGTGCTCGCCGTGCATCAAGGAGATGCCGGACATCTCGCAATTCGTCGCCGCGCGCAGCGACGTTGCCGCAATTGGCCTCGCGTTCGGTGGCGAAGAGAAACAAGATGTCGTCGCGTACCTCGGCAAACACCCGGTCAAATATCCGGTTGCGAACCTGCCGCTCGAAGAACCGCCGAAGGATTTCGACGCGCCGAAAGGCCTGCCGACGACCTATCTGATCGCGCCCGACGGAAGCGTCGCGAAGAAATTCACCGGTCCCGTGACATCCGCGGAATTGGAAAAAGCGATCGCAGCCGGCGCGAACGCGGAAAAATCCTAGGCGGCGATGACGACGGTGCGCTTCGTCGTTTCGGGACGCGTCCAAGGCGTCTTCTTTCGTGCGTCGACCCGCGCCGAGGCGCAACGCCTCGGCATCGCCGGCTCGGCGCGCAATCTGGATGACGGTCGGGTCGAGGTCATTGCCGTCGGGTCCGACGAAGCCCTCGGCGCATTCGAGCGCTGGCTCTGGCAAGGACCGCCATCGGCACGGGTCGACGCCGTCGCGCGCGAGGGCATGGTGGACCGGCACGCCGAAGGGTTTCGGGTTCTCTAGAAATCATCGGTTTCCTTGGGCCCGAAGTGGCGCTTTACACATGTTTGCAGGCCGGGCGAGCTCTTCCGGGCGAACCGCATCTTTCCGCGCTTTGGAACTGGGCTACATTGGCGCGATAATCACTTATTCCCAGATTGCCAAATTGTCCGGTCGCGCCGGCAAGTCCGTTTTACAACGGATGCGGGCGTCGCGTTGCGACGTCCGGCCTGCCGCGAGACCGACCAGACCGCCAATGAAAACCGTTCTGATGTTTCCCTACGCGAACCACCTCGGCGGCACGCAGCCGTTGGTCGCGATCGGCGCCGCTTTGCGCGATGCCGGGCACAACGTGGTGTTCGCGGCGCGCGGCAAGTGCTGCGCATACGTCGAAGAATGCGGGTTTGCTGTCGAGGATGTGGTCGAGCTCGATCCGGACCGGAGCGTCGCCTACATCAACAAGTCGAGCCTCGACTACCACACGCGCGACAGCATCGCCGAGTTCGTCGAGCAGGAGAGCGCTCTGATCCAAAAGCACGACGCGGACGCAGTCGTCGATCTGCATCGGCCGACGCTGAAGCTTTCCGCGCTCTTGACCGGCACGCCCCGCGCGGTGCTGTGCAATACGGTGCTGACGCGCTACTACGCCGGCGAGAAATTCCTGCCGGAATCGCACCCGCTGAGCGCGGTTTTCAAATACCTGCCGCAGAGCATCCTGGGCCCACTTAGCACGTGGGCCGAGGACAAGCTGTTCGAATCCTGGGTGCGGCCGTACAACGCGTATCTCGACGGAAAAAGCGGCGTGCGCTTCAAGTCGATGAAGGATCTTTTCGAAGGCGAGGCGACCATCCTCATGGATGCGCCGGAGTTTGCGCCGCTGATCGATCTGCCGCCGCACGTGCATGCGGTCGGTCCGCTGGTGCACGAGCAGGCCGACCGCATCCCAACCTGGTTCTCGCGGCTCGATCCACGCAAGAAATCGCTGTTCGTCTATCTTGGTTCGTACGGCGAGCAGTTCACGCGCGTCGTGGACTATCTCGGCCGCATGCTGGCCGATTCGCCGGAGTTTCAGGTGATCGCCGCGACCGGCGGTCTTTACGGCTATACCGGTAGCCACTGTCCGCCGAACGTGATCGTCAGCGACTATGTGCCGGCGAGCCTCGTGCTTTCGCACAACTGCGCAGCGATGATCACGCACGGCGGTCGCGGATCGATCTATTCCGCGCTGCAGCATGGCGTGCCGCTGGTCGGCATCCCGAATCAGGGCGAGCAGGAGTGGAATCTCGACGCGGTCGAGCGCCACGGGCTTGGGCGCAAGGTGTCGGCAAAGCACATCAGCTTCGAATCGTTCGGAGAGGCCATGCGAGCGGTGATCGAAGACTCGGCCTTTCGCGAGAACGCCCAGGCGTTCAAGGCACGCCTGCTTGCGTACGATGGCGTTGTCGCGGCTTCGCGCATTGTGGCCTCGATGGCGTAGCCGATCAGAAATTTGGCGCCGCAGATTGCATCCGTCCGGAAACGCATCTGTCACGGGATGCAAATCGAATGATCATGCGCATCGCAGGTCGCGCGGCTATGCTCACGCAGGCGAAGACGCGTTCCCGTATCGAGATCGCGTCCATTGATCAAGACGGCCATGAGGATTGAGGCATGTCACATCGAATGGCGTTCTCGGAATTCCGTTTTGTCGTCGCTGCGAGCTTCGCTCTGGCTCTCATAGCGGCGTTCGATCCGGTCACCGTGCAGGCACGCGCCGCTGCGGCTGCCGGTTTGCCTTCGATCGTGCATGCGACCGCGGGCGACGCTCTGTCGAGCGCATCGGCGCACGCGATTTCAGGGCTTGCGTTCGATGATGCGCTCGCGCCCGAGGGATCGGTCTGGTCCGGCCAGAAAGTCGTCGTGGACGGTGCGCAGGGCGATTTCTTCGGCTGGTCCGTCGCCATCGATGGCCCGACCGCACTCGTCGGCGCGTACGGCGTAACTTCGAACGGGCAAGAGCAGCAAGGCGCGGTGTATGTATTCACCCAATCGAACGGCATCTGGACGCAGACCGCAACGCTGACCGCCAACGACGGTCACGCGTTCGACATCTTCGGATCGGAAGTCTCGATTTCAGGCACCGTCGCCGCGATCGGCGCCTATCAATACAACCACAGTCACGGCGTCGTGTACGTCTTCACCGGCTCGGGCAGTTCGTGGACGCAAAAGGCGGAACTGGTGGCCGACGATGGCGCCGCGAACGATTGTCTGGGCTGGTCGGTCGCGGTGGCGAATGGGACGGTTCTTGCCGGTGCGCCGTTCGCGATCGTCGACGGACTGCAGCGCGGAGCGGTCTATTCGTTTGCTCCGATCGGCGGCGTCTGGGCTCAGACCCAGAAAGTGACCGCCAGCGACGGCGCTCTCGGTGATTTCTTCGGCGACGCGGTCGCGATGGATGGCTCGATCGCTGTAATCGGTGCAGACAGCGTCACCGTCAACGGCAACCAGGTGCAAGGCGCGGCCTACGTTTTCGATTCGTCCGCCTCGACCTGGACGCAGAAGATCAAGCTGACCTCGGACGATGGCGCCGCGTTCGACAATTTCGGCCGCTCCGTTGCGGTCTCGGGCTCGACGGTATGGGTCGGCACACCCTACGCGGTCGTCAATGGCAACGCGTTCCAGGGCGCCGTTTACGTGTACGAAGGCTCCGGCGCCGATTGGGGTCAGACCCAGAAGCTGACTGCGGGCGACGGCGCAGCGAATGACTTTTTCGGCTGGTCGGTTGCGGTCTCGGGCACGAACGCGATGGTTGGCGCGAACAGCTACAACGACAACAACCCTGGAGAGATCTACGCGTTCAACAAGTCCGCCAGCGGCTGGTCGCAAACGCAGCAATTCGGTTCCGG
>DASYJJ010000002.1:0-3900 GCA_035996605.1 Rhodanobacteraceae bacterium | reverse complement strand
GCGCCGGATCGTCTCGGCCAACAATTCCGCCACCGAAAGCTGACGGATCTTCGCGCAATTTCTTGCGGCTTCCGACAACGGAATCGTGTCGGTCACCACGAGCTCGTCCAGCGCCGAGTTGTTCAGATTCTGGATCGCCGGCCCGGACAGCACCGCGTGCGTGCAATACGCAACCACTTTGCGCGCGCCGTTCTTCTTCAGCGCCGCAGCCGCCGCGCATAACGTGCCGGCGGTATCGACGATGTCGTCCACGAGCACGCAGACCTTTTCCTTCACCTCGCCGATGATGTTCATCACCGTCGCCTCGTTGGCTTTTGGACGGCGCTTGTCGATGATGGCGAGATCGGCATCATCGAGGCGTTTCGCCAGCGCGCGAGCGCGCACCACGCCGCCCACATCCGGTGAAACGACGATCAGGTCGTCGTTTCCATAGTCGCGCCAGATGTCCGCAAGCAGCACCGGCGAGGCATACACATTGTCCAACGGAATATCGAAGAATCCCTGGATCTGATCCGCATGCAGATCGACCGTCAGGACACGATCCGTTCCGACCGATCCGATGATCTTTGCCGCGACCTTGGCCGTGATCGGCACTCGCGCCGAGCGTGGCCGCCGATCCTGCCGCGCGTACCCAAGGTAGGGAATCACCGCGGTTACGCTCGCTGCCGATGCGCGTTTCAACGCATCGACCAGCGCGAGCAGCTCCATGAAATTGTCGGCCGTCGGCGCACACGTGGGCTGCACGACGAACACTTCCTGGCGACGCACGTTCTCTTCGATTTCGACCTGCACCTCACCGTCGCTGAAACGGCCGACCATCGCCTTGCCCAGCGGCACGTTGAGTTCGGCGCAAATGGCGCTCGTCAACACGCGATTCGCATTGCCGGTGAAAACGAGAATGCCCGTGCTGTTCACATTCGTGTGAATGCCCGCGGTGCCCACAGTCGTGTTCACACGTCACCTCGTCGCAAAAAACCAACCTATCCGACGCGTTGCTGCAACCCCTTGAGTCAAGGGGTGTCGATCGCACGCGTGCGATCGACGGGGTTGTGGAAGCACGCCCAGCCATTGCCGATGACCGCTGCGCGGCCATCGGTAATGGCTGGGGCGGCAGGACTCGAACCTGCGAATGCGGGAATCAAAATCCCGTGCCTTAACCAACTTGGCGACGCCCCAACCGAAAACTTCTGCTTCAGGCGGCTCTCTCCCGCCACGCAGCGACCCGCCCATGCAACGGCGACTCGGCGACGCCACGCACAACCCAAGCGCGCATGCCGACCGGACAATGATCGATCAGTGCCGCGCCAGCATCGCGGGACGCGACCGTCGCGAACACGCAACCGCCCGATCCGCTCAACCTCGCCTCGCCGTGGCTGCCGAGCCAGTCGAGCGCAGCTCCAACACCTGCAAAGCGCGCGCGCGCCACGGACTCGAACGCATTGCCCGCGACAACACCGGAACCAAAGAGCGGAATTGTCAGGCGCGGCGAGTTTCGTGTCAATTCCGGCACTTGGAACAACTCTCGCGTCGGTACCGCGACGCCCGGGTCGACGACGACATACCAGCGTTCCGGCAAATCGATCGGAGTCAGCTCCTCGCCGACCCCTTCGGCCCAGGCGCTTCTGCCTCGTACGAACAGCGGCACGTCGGCGCCGAGGGCAAGCCCGATCGCCGCCAGCGCATTCTCATCGAGCCCGGTTCCCCAGAGTGCGTTCAGTGCAACCAGCACCGTCGCAGCATCCGAGCTGCCACCGCCAAGGCCGCCGCCGATCGGAACGCGCTTGTCGATTGCGATATCGGTGCCGAGTCGGCAGCCCGTGGCCTCGCGCAACGCGAGCGCAGCGCGTACGCCGAGGTCGGATTCCTCGGCCACGCCCGGCAGCGGATTCACGCGACGGATCGCGCCGTCCTCGCGAACCCGAAAACGGAGGTCATCTCCCCAATCGAGCAGCTGAAACGCGGTCTGCAAAAGGTGAAAACCATCCGCGCGACGGCCGACGATATGCAGGAACAGATTCAGCTTTGCCGGCGCAGGCCAACTCGTCCATCGGTCGTTTTCAGACCCTGCAGTATCGGGATCCATCCGTTGAAGGTGCTCGTGCATGACTCAACGCGGCGCCTTGGCGAGCACGGGTTCTGCTTCGATGAGAAGCGAAAGCGGATGTCCGCTTGCCGCATCGATCGGCTCATCGACGCTTGCGACCCGAAATCCGCCCGCGCTCACGGCGCCGATCCATGCACCCAAAGTGCGGAAGTACCAGGGCATCGGTTCGGTGAACCCGGAAGCGAAATCCGCGAATTCTTCGATGCGCCAACCATCAACGTAGGGCTCGCTGCCGTTCGCGACCCAAGGATGTACGGTTTGGATGAAGAGTCGTCCACGCGGATTCAGGATTTCGCGCAACGCCTCGAGAACGGGCGTGATTTCGGCTTCGAGCAACGAAAAATTGCACACGACGGCATCGAATCGCAGGCCAAGTTCGGCGGCGCGCGAGCTGAGATCGGCGTAAGTCATCAATTCGAACCTGGCGCCGCCGAGCATCCGCGCCGAGGCGATCAGCGCCTCGCTCGCGTCAATGCCGACCACGCGGCAACCGCGCGTCGAAAGTGCACGTGCGAGCCAACCTTCGCCGCAGCCGACATCGAGCACTCGGCTCGGTGCAGCGCGGAGCACCGCCGCGATGATCGCGTCGTCGGTGCCGGCGCGCCGACTTGCGATGCGCCGCTCGCGCACCGCTTCGGTCCAGGCCGTCGCATTCTTTTCCCAGCTGCGCAGCATTCGCGTGGCTGGGTCCGTTGCGGCGGCCACCGCTACTGCCACTGGCTGATGGAGAGCCGCACGCGATAGTCGCCGCGACTTGCGAACACCTTGCGCGGCAGCGCCGGAGAATTCGAGCTGTCGTAGTCCGGATATTCGATCGTCCAGCCGTCCTCGGTGATCACGGCGGGTAGTCCGTCGCTTCGGAACTCGATGCGCGCATCGCCGTGTGCGCGTGCACCGCGAACCCAATCCGTCAATTCGGTTACGGGAACGTGCCAGCCGAGCTCGCGCTGCAGGAGTTCCGCCGCGTCGGTTCCTTCGACGGGCCGATCACGCAATCCTTCCAGGACGACGCGATGCGCGTCGCCGCTCAGCACCCACGTCTTGCCGGTCACCGGCGCGTGCATGCTGAAACGGAATGCTTCACCGTCCTGCTTCCATTCGAGCGAACCGCTGCCGCCGTCGTGTCCATCGGATACGCCAAGTCTGCCGGCCAGCTGCCAGTCGCGATGCGCCGCGAGCGCACTTTCGCGTTCGCTCTGGCGCGCGAGGAGATCCGCATCCGGTTTCACGCGCGGCGCGGCACAGCCTTGCAGCAGCGCAATCCCGATGAACGCCGCCAAGGCGAGGAATCGCGCGCACGAATCGCGCGACGCCAAGTCCCGCAAGCCGCGCGCATCTTGCAGGCTCACGTGGTCAGCCGCCGGATCGTTTCCAGAAGCGCCTTGTTTTTCGCGTCTTTCTTGCGTCCCTGCTCCCACACGCGGCGCGCCTCGTCGCGATCGCCCTTGACCCAGAGCACTTCGCCCAGATGCGCGGCGATTTCAGGATCGGCCTGTTTTTCGTACGCGCGGCGCAGTTCTTTCAGCGACGCGTCGAGATCGCCCATGCGATAGCGCACCCAGCCAAGGCTGTCGATGATCGCCGGCTCCTCGGGCTTCAATTTTATCGCGCGTTGGATCAATTCCAGCGCCTCGGCGCGGCGTTCGGTGCGATCGGCAAGCGTATAGCCGAGCGCGTTCAAAGCTTCAGCGTCATCTGGTTTGAGCTCGATAACGCGGCGCAAGTCGCGCTCGGCCGCAGGCAGATCGTCGTGCTCGGCCGCAAGCAAAGCGCGTGCGTACAAAAGGCGGGGATCA
>DASYJJ010000001.1:0-1886 GCA_035996605.1 Rhodanobacteraceae bacterium | reverse complement strand
ATCGGTCGGTATGCGTCCGGCCGACGCCCAGCTGCGTCGTGCCGCTTCGAGCAGGCGCATCGGGCCGCACATGGCGGCCAACGCATCCGGCGGCAGACGACCGAAGGTCTCGTCCAGATTGACACGCTGGCCTTCGTCGCTGGCGTGGATGATGAGACGATCTCCGAGCAAGTCGGACAGTTCATCGAGAAACGCGGCGTCGTGCCGCGACCTGACCGCGTAGTGCAACTCCAGTTCGGCGTTCCGGCGCATCAACGCGCTCGAAATGCTGACGATCGGTGTAATGCCGATCCCGCCCGCGATCAGACAATAGGATTTTCGCGACCAATCGATCTCGAACAGCGAAGCCGGACTTGAAACTTCGATGCGCGCGCCGGGCGTCAACGACCACATATAGCGCGAGCCGCCGCGGCTGTCGGACGCACGCCGAACCGCGATCCGGTATCCACCGGGGCTGACGTCGCCGACCAGCGAATAACAGCGTGTCTCCGGCCGTCCGTCGATCAATACACTGACATTGACGTGGCTGCCGGGAGCATAATTGGTGACGCTGAATTCCTCGGGCCGCAGCACGAATTCGCGAATCGCGGGCGCTACGTCGCGAATTGCGTGAACGGTGCATGTCGTCCATTTGCGCTCAAATCGCATGATGTTTCATTCGGTCACGGGAGAATGGATCAACGCCAGCGCCGGCAACAAATCCAGATGCGTTCGATTGCGCAGCGCCAGCCGCAGGTTTCGGGCGGCGAGACGCGCATGCTCGCGCATCACCGCCTCGGCTCTCGCCCCTTCCCGGTTCTCAATCGCGTCGACGACAATGCGGTGATGATCCTGCGCAATGATCAGGATCTGATGCGCTTCGGGCAGCACGGATTGCGCCATCACAAAGCCGCTGGGCGATGCGAACGGTAACGCGGAGGCACGGTCGATTTGCCGGATCAGCGGCGCGCTGCGAGACAATTCCGTGAGCAGGGCATGAAAGCGGGCGTTCATCGTGACGTAGGACGAGAATGCTTCCACCGAGACCGGATCCTGCGCGACCAGTTGGTCCAGTTCCGCCAGGCTCTCTTTCAGTGGCTCAAGATCGCGCGCCGATACCCCTCGCTCGGAAGCGAACCGCGCGGCAAGACCTTCGAGCACCCCGCGCAGCTCGATCGAATCGAGAATGTCGCGTTCGGTGAACGCCTTCACCATGAACCCGCCGGAGGGAATCGCTTCCAGAAGGCCTTCCTCTTCGAGCCGGACCAGTGCCATCCGCACCGGCGTTCGCGACACGCCGGTGGTCTCGACAGCTCCGAGCTCCGAAATTCGCTCACCGGACCGCAGCCGGCCGGAAAGGATCAGATCGCGTAGCGCGAGCTGGGCGCGCACCGTGTGAGATACCGCGCGATCGGGGTCGCGTTCGTTCATCTATTCACTCCGCGGCCTGCATCGCTGACGGCGGGCTTTCCCGGGCCACCATGCGATCGATCATGCGCCGCGCCCACATCGCGCCGGTATCGATGTTGAGATTGTAGAACACGCGATCCGGATTCGCGTCGATGGCACGCTGCTGTGCTTCGAGAATGACTTCATCTTCGTGGAAAATGCGCGCGACCCCTTCGCGGATTTCCGTGGTCAGCCGCTGTTCGGTCAGGCGATGATTGCGCACGAAGGCCCAGAAATAATGGCACGTCGTCCCGGTTTCGGGCGTCATGGTATTGAGCACGTAGCCGTTGACGCCTTGCGAGCGATCGCCTTCCGGCGCACCCGTACCCGCTGGCGCGACCCCGACATCGATATTGACGGTGCCGGGCGCCTCGAAGCGAATGATCTGCCAGCGATCGACCAATCCCGGCCTTTGCAGTTGCTCGGCCCAAAACGGCGGCGCTTCGATGCCGCGCATC